>JBBQQZ010000077.1:0-12235 GCA_038215325.1 Tepidisphaerales bacterium
TCACTCCCAATCCAGGTTCTCCAGATGCCGCTGGATATCGCCGGCGGAGTGGAAGCGGGCGAGGATGAGGGAGTCTTTGAGTCCGCGGATGATATCCTTCACGACCTTCGGCTGCTTCGCGTACTGCTCGCGGCCGCCGACGATGGTGTGGAAGACCATGATCAGGTTCAGGACGTCTTTCCAGATCTTCTTCCGCGTCGGTTTGCCGAGGTCGAAGAAGTCGACGAGCTTGACGTCGAAGCCGATCCCTTGTCTGCGGATCATGATGTTGTCGTCATGGATGTCGCCGTGGTATTCGCCTCGGGCATGGATCGGCGCGATGCCGCGTGACAGCGCGTAGATCACGTGCAGCGCCTCGAACGTCGTCAACCGTCCGCCGGGCTGGCGCAGGAGGAAGTCGGAAAGTTTTTCGCCTTCGAAGAGTTCGGAGACGACGACCATCACCTTCTTCTTCTGCACGACCGCGATTTCCTGGTGGTGATATTGCAGCAGGATGGGGCAGTGGCGAAGGGCATCCATCTTGCGTGCGTAGACGATGGCGCTTTTTCCGAGCGGATCGCGAAAGGGGTAGTAGAACTTGGCGGCGCGTCGGATGCCGGTGGTTTTTTCGACGATGGCGTAGACTTCGCCTTCGTATCCCGAGCCGAGCAATCGCTCGATGACGTACTTCCCCCCGACCGTGCGGCCGGGCTCGAAGTCGAAGCGTTTGATCTTGCGGCTGGGTTTATACATGGCTCAAAATGCCCCGAATACATCATCGCACGAGGTCCGGGAAGTCCCAAACAAATACAAAACCCGATAATTTCCCTAATTTCCGTGTAAGGCAGGGGTTCTGTAAGATGCCGAACGTGAAGAAATCCCGTCTAAAGACCGAAAAGCCGGTCCTGGAGCCCATGTTGCTGCATGTGGTTTCGGATTCCACCGGAAATCTTGCCGGTCACATGGTGACGGCATTTTTGACGCAGTTCGCCCCCGGCACGTTCGATGTGAGGCCGTGGAATTTCGTCAGCACCGACGAACGCCTCCATCGCACACTCGCTCAGATCGCCACGGTCGGCGGGGTGGTGATGCACGCGATGGTCACGCCGAAGCACAAGAAAGCCGTCGTCGATTTCTGCGCCGCCGCCGGGATCGACTGCTGCGATCTGACGGGACGTTTTGTCGAGTTCCTCTCCGCCGCCGCAGGGATCGATGCGTCGCAAAACGTGAAGGCGCTGCACGAGGTATCAGACGAATACCGCAAGCGCATCGAAGCGATCGAGTTCATGATTCAGCACGATGACGGACTTGGCGCAGATCGATTGCGCGAGGCGGACGTGATCCTGGTGGGCGTCTCGCGCACGAGCAAAACGCCGACGTGCATCTACCTGGCACAGCAGGGATACAAGGCCGCCAACGTCGCGATCGCGATCGAAGCCCCGCTGCCCGAGCAACTGCTGGCGGTGAAGGAACGCAAGATCGTCGGACTGCTGATCGATCCGTGGCGATTGGTGGAGGTTCGCCAATCGCGGCAAAGCAGTTGGAACATGAACGCCACCAGTTACGTCGATCCCGACCACGTCCAGCGCGAAGTCACATGGAGCCGAAAACTCTTCATGCGCCAGGGCTGGCCGACCCTCGACGTGACGAAAACCGCAGTGGAAGAAACGGCGGCGAAGGTCATCGATGTCTTGAAACTGCGGCCGGTGAAGGTGGGGGAGTAGGTTGATGAACGCAGAGGCGCAGAGAAACAGAGAAGAAGGAGTTCTGTAATGCCATACGAAGATGAAATCCCGCCGTACGCCGAACCCGATGTGGAGATGAATGCATTAACGCACGCTGTTATTGGAGCCGCGATGGAGGTGCATAAGCGGCTTGGGCCGGGACTGGACGAATCTCTCTACGATCAGGCGTTGCGTGCAGAGTTTGATGAGCGTGGAATCGCGTATGTCGCGCAGCCGATTGTCCAAGTAGAGTACAGGGGGCGGACTATTGGTGAGAAGCGGCTGGACTTCATTGTCGGCGGTCGTCTCGTGGTTGAAATCAAGGCCGTGGAGCGGCTTGCACCCATCCATTCTGCTCAAGTGAAAACGTATCTCAAGAGTACGAAGCTCTCGCTCGGACTACTAATCAATTTCAATGACTATCCGTTGAAGGACGGCATCAAGCGAATCATCAACTCTTCCACGTTATGAATTCTCTGCCCCTCCGCGCCTCCGCGTTCATTCTTCCTGACGGACCCAATATGGACCTACTGAAAAAAATCGCCACCATCGTCATCACCGCCGCCGCGGTGCTTGGGGTTATTGTTGGGGCGATTAGTTGGTTTCAAATGGCGCCGGCGGATCGGTCGGCGATTTTGTCGGTGGTGTGGCGCGGGTTGGGGTGGATCGGGATTGTTTTGGTCCTGCCCTGGGCGACGTGTTTCGTGACGATGTGGGTGGCGAAGCGCGAGAGCAACGCCGCCGGCGCGTCGCTGGTGGCGGGGTATACGCTCATCGATCTGGCGGTGCTGGGGTGGTTATTTAATTTCTCGATTTCTGGAACCACTGGCGTCGTATTATGTGTGCTCGGGGTTTTGATCGCGCTGGCGTACAATCTGTTGGTGTGCGACTGGATCGCCGAGAAGCTGGGGTAAATGCCATGCCGACTTCAGGTCAGCGAGTTTCGGAATATCTTCTCGACGCCCGCATCGGCGCCGGCACGTTCGGCGAGGTGTGGCGGGCGAAGCACCACGTCTGGGCGCAGCAGGTGGTGGCGATCAAGATCCCGAACAACGCCGAGTTCATACGCGACCTTCAGCGCGAAGGCCTGGCGGTGCAGGGGCTCGAACATCCGAACATCGTGCGCGCGATCGGGTTCGATCCGTACGCCGATCCGCCTTACCTGGTGATGGAGTACATCGCCGGCAAGTCGCTGCGGCAGGTGATCCGTGAATCGCGGATGAATGTCGCCGACGCGGTGGCGGTGATGCGCCAAGTGCTGGAGGGCCTGGCGTACGCGCACGGGCGCGGGCTGGTGCATCGGGATTTGAAGCCGGAGAACGTGCTCGTCCACGAGGATGTTGCCACGAAGGGCTACGCCGCGCCGGGCGTGGTGAAGATCACCGATTTCGGTTTCGGCCAGCGGACCACGCCGCAAACAGGGTCGATCGCGTATTCGATGAGCCTGGATCACGAGCAGGCAAAGAAAATCGTCGGCACGATCGACTACATGTCCCCCGAACAGCGCACCGGCGAAGGCGTCGACGCCCGGACCGATCTGTACGCCTGCGGCGCGATGCTTTTCGAGATGGTCACCGGCGAGCGCCCGACCGGGACCGAAGTGCCCAGCGACCTGCGCAATGACGTGCCCAAGTGGATCGACGAGGCGTTCCGCCGGTCGTACGCGCGGCTGGATCGACGATTCGCCAGTGCGACAGAAATGACCAGCGCCCTCCGCGGCGCGGAACCGCCAGCCCTTGTAAAAAATCGCCAACCGGGGGAGCTTGCGGCGTGTCCTCGTTGCAGCAGGCAGGTGGGCGTGAATGACCAGTTCTGCATGCACTGTGGCGTTCAACTGGTGACGGCGGTCAAACGCTGCGGTCATTGCGGGGCGTACCCGGAGGCCGACGACCAATTCTGCACGCACTGCGGACGAACTTTGACTAGAATGCGTCTGGCTACTTGAGGACTGAGAAACGAGTACTGAGGACTGAGGGATTTTCCACCCAGTCCTCAGCACTCGCGACTCAGTACTGAACCCTATGGAAGGAATTTTCATCGCTATTCTGGTGCTCGGCGCGATTCTGCTCGCGGCGGTGTTGTTTTGCGTATGGGCAGTGGTGGCGGTCATTCGGTTCTTCGTAAACCTGTGCACGCCCAAGCGAACGCCGCTGGTCGAAATGCAAGGCAGCGTGCAGATCTGCAATAACCACCAATGCGCCTGTCGTAACCCCTCGCACGCCCGGTTCTGCCGTCGTTGCGGGAAGTCGCTGCCGTCGCTGTTGCGCGTGGTGAGCAGTCGGGTGGCGGTGCTTTGATGCAGGCGACGTTTGCACCCACTGTTCCGCCGATCGAGCGCGCGCCGCGCCCGGAGATGCTCGGCAAGTTCGTGCCGACCTCCATTCGCCGGCTCCCACCCGTCACGCGTATGCACCGGCCGCTTCAGGTGGCGCTTCATGGGTTTATCAGCGCGGGAATTTTTCCGCTGCTGCAACTTCGCACGCGGCTCAATGACTACATCACGCTGGAACAGCAGCAACTTGAACTCGCCGCCGAGCTTACGGCGTGCCATATCGATGCGGACGACGCCAAGGAAGTAACCGACGCCGCCAAGAACGCGACGTCGTCAAAGTCACTCAAGTTGATCGGCGATCTGACCATGCTCGGCGCGATCGCCGCGATCATTATCTTTTTGCAGCAGCACGGCTGGACGCTCGCCGCGGTGAAGCAGTTCTACTTCCGGCCGCCGAACCTTGCCGATCCGTTTGCGATGGCGTGGCTGACGCTGGTGTCGGCGTCGTACCTGCTGGCGATCGCGCGGATCAACCGGCATATCGTGCGATTGCAGCAGTTCACACTCGCCTTCAACGCTGCCACAGAAGGCCGCTGCGATCCGATCGGCCTCCCGCGCCTCGTCTGGGGCGTCAGACCGCTGCATATGATCGTCGCGGTGCCGCTGATGTTGCTCTGGGCGATCTGGGCATTGCCGATGCTGCTGGCATGGGGGGCGTATCAGTCGTTCGCGTACAGCAGCGATGCCAACTTCCGCGCCGATCTCTCAGACCGCCTCACGCGACTGAGCGGTGTGCCGCCCGTCGTTGATCGCGCGGGCATGTGCTCCAACCCCGCCTGCGGGCAGCCGCTGTCGTGGGAAGCGAAGTTCTGCCCCCGATGCGGAAGGGCGGTGCAATAGCCATGAAGATGCTCTACCTGATTCTCGCCATCGCCGGCTGGGTTTGGTTGATGGTGCTGTTCGGATATCTTTGGTACCGCACGACTTGGTGTCGTAGGGCGCGGAAGGAACCGCGCGGATTTGAAGTTCAGCCCACGGAGCGAAAAGACTGATGCGCAACACCCCCGACGCATCCTGGCACAAGCAGCGCGAGCAGGAGATTGTCGCGCACGTCGAGCGGATGCTCGACGACCCGAAGTTCGTCATCGACACGTCGGTGGGTCGCAAGAACACCGCGTCCGCCAAGCGGCAGGTGCGCGCTGGCGACAAGTCGGTCGATCTGAAGCGATTGATGAGCCAGACGCGACCGGATCGGGATCTGGAGCAGCAGATGCCCGTCGGCCGAACGCTGGAGGCGACGTTTTCGGTCAACAAGTGGCTGATCTTCCAAAAAATCATCGGCCGGCTGACCGTGACGGTGTTGCCGCCCACCAAGGAAATCCTGAAGGACGAAAACCCCGAACCGCTGACGCTTGGCGAAACCCGCCGCCAGCTCTCGGCGCTCCCGCCGCCGTTGCCCGGCGTGCCGACGACGATCGTGCTGGTCAGCACCGCCGGCTTCGCGCCCGACGCCCATGAGCTGGCCGAGCGAACCAGCGAACGCACCATCGTCCTGGTCGAACCGAACGAGTCCGGCGGGTGGAGCGTCCACGGCAGCACCGAGATGTCCGGCATCCTCCACCTCTTCGATCCCGAACCGGCCTCTACCAAGAGCCAGCGGATCGAACAGGCGATCGACCTGCTCGGCGATGACCTGATCACCGGCGCCATCAGCGCTGAGAAAGTGTCGATCCTGACGCAATTGCCGCTACAGGCGGTCGAAGACACGGTAAAATCGTACGCAAAGCGCACCCCCGGCCTACAGAGCAAGCGGCTCGACGGGCGGCTGCTGCTGTTCAGAGAAGGCTCTGCGCCGACCGGCAAGGCCGTCGGGGGAGAAGGCATGTCATTGCTCGATCGAATCAAAACGCTCTTCTCCCGCAAGGGAGACAACGAACGCAAGATCGCGTTCCTCTCCGAACGCCGTGCCGCGCTCACGCAGCAGCGCGATGCGTCACACGATGAGGTCTTCAAGCTGGAGAAGAAAGAGTCGGACCTGAAAAAGGAATTCAAGGCCAACGACTCGATCGTCACCCGCAAGCGCATCACCGCGCAGATGGTGCAACTGCGCAAGGAGATCGACCGCCGCACGCAATTGTTGACGGTGCTGAACCAGCAGATCAACGTCGTCGGCACGCACCTGCACAATCTCGAACTGCTCGAACAGGGCCGCGCGTCGAACCTGCCCAGCAGTGACGAAATCGCCACCGACGCCGCCGCCGCAGAAGAAATGCTCGCCCAGCTCCAGGCCGACAGCGAAATGGCCGACTCCATGTCCACGACCGTGACGGCGGGCATGAGCAGCGAGGAGCAGCAGTTGTATGAGGAACTGCTGAAGGAATCCGGCGAAGGCCCGTCGACGGCAACGGCTGAGTCTTTCGATGAACCGAACGAGCCGGAAACGCCCGCGAAGACGCAAGCGGCGAATCCGGGGCGTCGAACCGCACAAGGGGAACCGGGGTGATCTAAGCTGGGACTGAATGAGGTCAGTATGAGCACGGAATACTTGGTGATCTTCGAAAGAGACGAAAAATCGTACGGCGCTTACGTTCCCGACTTGCCAGGATGCGTCGCGGCCGGTCGCACGCTGGCGGTAGTCAAGAAGCTGATCCGGGAAGCGATTTCGCAGCACATACAAGGCATGGAAGAGGATGGCTTGACCGTGCCGAAGCCGACGAGCCGCGCCGAGTTGGTCAGCGCGAAAGTTGCATGAACTGATGGCATTGATCGACAAAATCCTCGGCCGCAACAAGACGATCTCGGATCTGTCCGCCACGGAGCTGCGCCGGGAGGAAATTCTCATTGGCAAGCAGCGGGATCGGCTGCTGAAGAAGATCGAAGACCTAGCGGGGCAGAAGCAGAAGATTTTTAATCTTGGCACGACGCAGAAGTCTCCAGAGTTGCGCAAGGCGCTGGCGCAGGATTTTGAGCTGAAGTCGCAGGAGCAGTTGATGTCGGGGCGTGAGTTGAGCTTGCGGTCGAAGGAACTGATGACCGTCGCCCGCTTGCGCCTCATCAAGGAAAACAACGAAAAAGGCCGTGCGCTCGGCCGGTTGAAACTGACCGACAAAGACGTGGTGAAGATCAGCGGCTGGATCGAGGATGATACCTTGAACCAGGACCTGTACCAGGAACGCCTCGACACGATCCTCGACCTCGGCAAGGCGTCAGATGAGGACGCGATGGCGGCCAGCGGGCTGACGCAGGCGGGGCAGGAATTGATGAACGTCTGGGACCAGCTCGACCGCGGCAAGGTGAAGGAAACCGACGCCTTCGACAAAGCCGACGCCGCCGTCCGACGCCGGCAGGCGGAGGGGCAGAAATGAATCTGAATGAACCGCGAAGACGCGACGTCGCGAAGGCGGATGCGAAGAATGCATAAAGAAAAAATGCATCAAGAAGAACTTCACAAGGACAATGCGATCGAGATTGCGCTTCGCCTGGTTCGTTTCGTTATCAAAGCGTTTCTTCGCGTTTTCCTTCGCCTCTTCGCGTCTTCGCGGTTAACGAGATAAGCATGGGACTATTCAAATCCAAAGAAGAACGTCGGATCGAGCGCGACATGAAGCTGCGCGCCGGGCTGAAGTCGATCGAGCGGTCGATCCGCCAGCAGTCGAAATTTTCCGACGACTTCATCAAAAACGCCCAGCACGCCAAGCGCATCGGCGACAACCAGCAGTACCTCTTCATCCGCAACGCCCTCAAGAAGACCGCGATCGTCAAACGGATGCTCGAGCGGCAACTGCTGGCGATGAAGAACGCGATGCTCATCAGTCAGCAGGCGCAGGCGAGCCAGCAGTTCGCCGAATCGATGGCCATCATGAGCCGGCAGGTGAGCGAAGTTTTCGCCGATCTGGACCTGACCAAGACCCAGGTCGACTGGGAACGCGCCATGGCGCAGGCCGGCAGCATCGAGGAACGCATGGAAATCTTCCTCGACACGATGGAAACGTCCGGCTCCGGGGTGGCGGATTCATCCGCAACCATCGTCACCGACGACGAAATCGACCGCATGATCGCCGCCGACGTGCTGGCGCAGGAGAAGGCGGAGCTGTCGAAGCTGGATGAGCTGGAGAGCGAAATCGCCAAAGAGCTTGGCGCGGCGAAGCAGAAAGATTGATCGTGGCGTGGGCATCCTGGCCACGCGATATCGATTCTTCTCTATTGCGTGGGCGAGATGCCCACGCCACGTGATTAGCTTTCACCGATCGCGCTACCCGTCGCGTGGGTTTCGATGTGGCTGATCGAGACGTGCCAGTGTTTGATCCCGCGCTCGATCGCGATTTTCTCGGCCTCGCCGGTGAGGGTGAGGACGGGTTGGCCGAGGGGGTTGGGGAGGATTTCCATGTCGGTCCACTGGATCCCGCCGCGCCATCCGGTGCCAAGGACTTTCAGGATCGCCTCTTTCACCGCGAACCGCCCGGCCAGGTGTTCGAAGTAGCGTTTTTCGGATTTGGCGCAGTAGGCCTGCTCCGCGGGCGTGAAGCAGCGGTCCAGGAACCGCTGGCCGTGCTCGGCGTGCAGGTGGCGAACGCGGTCGACCGAGACGATGTCGATGCCGTGGCCGAGGATCATGGGCGGTTGTCGGTTGCCGACACCGGCTGCGTCGCGGCCGGCTTTGTGGTGGGGGTGTTCATGAGGTCGGTGGATTCGAAGGCCTGAACGATCGGCTTCCCATCGATGCCTTCGGGAATAGGCAGGTCCAGCACCTTGCACGCGGTGGCGAAGGTGTCGTAGGTGGCAATTTTCAGCTCGCGGAACTGGGTCAGGTCGATCCCTTTCAGCACATCGGGACCGTTGATGATCCAGGGGATGAACGCCGAGCGGTCGTCGTCCTTGCCATGGGTTTTGCCGCTCCCGCCGTGGTCGGCACTGAGGATGATCGTGGTGTCCTTGCGCAGGCCTTGCTGTTCCAACTCCGCCAGCACCATGCCCAGGGCTTTGTCGGTGCGTTCGATGGCGTCGATCTGGTCCCTGGTGCCCCAGCCCTTGCTGTGTCCCGAACCGTCGACTTCGGGGAAGTGGACGAGCATCAGCCGCGGCTTGAACTGGCGGAGGATGTTCACCGCCTGCCCGGCGACCGTGTCCGACGTGCCGGACTTCGCCCACGAGTGGTCGATGCTCCCGTTATCGTACACGGTGAACTTCGACTTCCCCGCCGCCATGCCCGTGCTGATGCCCGCTTTGTGCGCCAGATCGAAGATCGTGGGCACGAGGATTTTTTCGTTCGCCGCAGCGTTGTCGTCGTTGCCTTTGATGCCGTGTCGCTCCACGACCACGCCGGTCAACATCGACGTGTGACTGGGCAGGGTGACCGCGACGGGGGTTGTCCGCGCCCAAAAGCTGTAGGAACCGTCCTTGAGCAGCGATCGCAGGTTCGGCATGTCCGCGCGCAACGCCAGATCCGGACGCAGGCCATCGATGCTCACGATCATTAGCCGCGATTCGGCCCGTGACGTCGTGCAGAACGCCAGCAAAAGGAGCAATGTGAGTCGGTATTTCACGGTTGGTTTCATCGGCCCGTATTGTCGCGACTTGAGCCACGGGTGTAAACCCGTGTGTTTTCTTCGTGCCCAGCGACGCGAACGCACAGGTTTACACCCGTGGCTCAAAGGCGTCCAGCTTCCATCGGCTTGACAGGATAGCGCAATCCCCGAAGATTTCCCCTTCAACCTGAGGAGCAACCGCGTGCATTACGTCTGGCTGAGCGGAATCGTATTGGGTGGATTGATCACTGGCTGCGGTCCCAAGACCGGACCGGCGGCGGATCCGGCCGCGCAGAAAGACCCGCAGGTCATCGATGTCGCCCACAATCCTGACTTCGATGGCGACCCCGTCATCGCCACCGCCAGCGGCACGAGCATCCGCGAATCGCAGATCCTCAAGCCGCTCAAGGAAGCCTACGGTTTCAATCTGCTGATGTACGTCGTCCAGTGCGAAATGGCCAAGGACGCGTTGCGCCAGCAGGGCGTCACGCTTACCGAGTCCGACATCGCCAATGAGCGCAACTGGACGCTGGATCAGATGTTCGAGAACGCGAAGGAAGGCGAGGACCGGGAAAAGCTGCTCGAGCAGTTTCTGAACCAGCCCAAGCCGCGCGACCAGATGATGACCTCGACCGAGTTCGACATCATTCTGGAGACCAACGCCGCCATGCGCAAGCTGGCGGAGGGGTCGCTGAAGACCGCCATCACGGACGAAGACTTGAGAATGCAGTTTGACGAGCGCTACGGCGCGTCGGTCCGGGTCCGGCACATCATGTGCGCCAACCCGCAGGAAGTGATGAAAGTGGAGCGTCGCCTCGCCGCCGGGGAAGATTTTGCCGAGGTGGCGCGCGTCGAAAGTCGCAATCCGGATACCAAGCGTGTCGGGGGGCTGCTCCCGCCTTTTACGATCAATGATCGCCGGTTGCCCGAGAATTTCCGCCGGGTGGCATTTGCGCTTAAGGAAGGCGAGGTCAGCGGGCAGGTTCACGCCGAGGGGTCGTACCACCTGATCAAGCTCGAAAAACGCATCTCCCCCAAGGCCGTGAAGTTTGAAGACGTGAAGGACAGCCTGAAGGAAGACATCCAGAACCGCCTGATCGTCGAGGCCGTCAAGGAAATCCGTAACCGCTTGGGCCAGCAGGCTTTGGCGACGCTGAAGATCGACGATCCTGCGCTCCAGAAGGAGTTTTCGGCCCGTCTGAAGGCGCGTGACCAGCTCATCCGCGATCGCGAGAAGATCCGCGACGAGATGACCAAACAACGCGACACCACCGCCACCCAGCCCACGACCGAGCCGGCCGCCGTGCAGGTGATCGATCAGCCCCCGGCGACAAAGTCCGCAGCCAATGCCTCCGCGACCAAACCCGCCGCGACCGAGCCCAGCGCGACCGAGCCCAGCGCGACCAAGGCAACGACCAACCCCGCGGCGATAGCGCCGCCCGCGCCGGGCGGCGCAACCACCCAACCCGCGCCCACCACGGCGCCTTCCACGCAACAATAGATTTCCGAGTCGAATCGTCGATACTAAGCAATCGAAACGCATCGTTAGCCACGAATCACACGAATAAGACACGAATGCAGAAGCGTATTTCTGCCTTCGTCTTCATTCGTGTTTCATTCGTGTGATTCGTGGCTAACGTCTTTTTTGAGAACAAATATGTCAGATACGCCATTCAAAATCGCCGTCTCCCCGCGCATCGAGCGCCTGCCGCCTTACCTGTTCGGTCGCATCAACAAGATGAAGTACCAGAAGCGGGTGGCGGGGGTGGACATCATTGACCTGGGGATGGGCAACCCGACCGATCCCACGCCCGAGCCCGTTGTCGCCAAGCTCGCCGAGGCGGCGCTGGACCCGCGCAATCATCGATACTCCGTCAGCAACGGCATCGCCGGGCTGCGCAAGGAGATCGCCAAGAAATACGAGACCAAGTTCGGCGTCGAACTCGACCCGGAAGAGGAAATCATCGTCACGATCGGCAGCAAGGAAGGCCTGTCGCACATGTGCCTGGCGCTGCTCGGTCCCGGCGACACCGCGATCGTGCCCGATCCGGCCTTCCCCGCGCACCTCTACGCCCCCGCGATGGCCGGTGCGAACGTGCTGCGCGTGCCGCTGGGGAATGATGACGCGTTTCTCGATCGCATGGAGCAGATGATCGAGGGGCTGTATCCGCCGCCGAAGCTGGTGATCCTGAATTATCCGCACAACCCGACGTCGATGACGATCGACGCGAAGTTCTGGGACCGCGCGATCCAGGTGTGTCGTCGCCGCGGGATCATGATCATGTCCGACTTCGCCTACGGCGAGATCAACTTCGGCGGCTATAAGGCACCGAGTTTCCTCGCCGCCGAGGGGAGCAAGGAGATCGGCGTCGAGTTCAGCACCATGTCCAAGAGCTACAACATGGCCGGCTGGCGCGTCGGCTTCTGCTGCGGCAACTCCGAAATGGTCAAGGCCCTGGCCACTATCAAGGGCTATTACGACTACGGCCACTTCGCCCCGATCCAGATCGCCAGCGTCATCGCGATGCGCGAATGCAAATCCACCCCCGAAATCCAGAGCGCGATGTATCAGGAGCGCCGGGACGTCGTCTGCTGCGGCCTCGACAAGCTCGGCTGGACCTACGACCGCCCGCGTGCCAGCATGTTCGTCTGGGCCAAAATCAACCCCGCCCACTTCAGGGGGGCCGGCGAAGGCACGATAGACTTCTGCCTGCGCATGATGGACGAAGCCGAGG
>JBBQQZ010000078.1:0-12183 GCA_038215325.1 Tepidisphaerales bacterium
GATCATCTTCCTGCGCGTGAAGCACGACTAATCCCCGCGCCCCCACCGGCGGCCTCAGTTCACTGAGGCTGTCTTCGAAGCGCATAAATCACCCCTAACATCCCACGCCCCGAACAATTCCCAAATTTTTATTTGACATCCGAACAACTCCCGTACGATAATACCGTACATACAACGAACGGGAGTTTGACATGTTGACGACGAAGCAAACTGAACGGCTGTGGCACCTGAAGGCTTTTGAGCGTCTGACGGACGAGCTGTGTGCCGGCCGAGCCGAGGCGGTGGGGGGCATTCGACAACTGCTCCGTGGCCCGCTGGTGGCCGCAGCGCTGACGGTCATTCGCATGGGCGAACTGAACCAGTCGCACCAGCCTTTTGTGTCACAAATGGTCAAATTCCTGATCGCCAGCCAGCAATCCGATGGCGGATTCGGTGACGCTGCCACGACTGCCCTGGCGGTCCGCGCCCTGGCAAGCGATCGTGGCGCTGGCCCGGCGCTCGAAGCCGGGCTGACGTTCCTCGATCACCTCCAGCGCGACGATGGCGAATGGCCTAAAGTGCCGCTGAAACGCCTTCCCGGCGACCCGGCGGTGACGGCATTCGTGCTGCTGCAACTCGTCGAATCCCGGCTGAAAAAAGCCGAAACGCTCATCAATCGCACGATCGACCGCATCACCGGCGACGACACCAAGCCTTCGCAACCCTTCGACCAACAGCTTCTCCCGCTGCGCCGTCGCGTCGCCGCCAGGCAGCCGGCGCTGGCGGGGAGTTGGTCGTAGACGCGCGTCTTCCCCGTGTAGCCCGGCCGCTTGCGGCCGGTTCCCCTCGGGACGCAAGCGACCCGGCTAAATACGTCCGTGTTTTTGCGTCCCGGCGACGTTGAGCCGAATCTCGTAACCAGTTTCCAATCCCATGTTGTGACGACCCGGCAAATCCATAAGATCAGCCCCGGACCAGACCGAGGATTGAAATCATGGCTAACGACAACGCATTTGGCGCAAAATCGACGCTTTCCACCAAAGCCGGCGACCTGACTTACTACAAGCTGTCGGCTTTGGGCGACACGTCCAAGCTGCCTATCAGCATCAAGATTCTGCTGGAAAGCACGCTCCGCAATCACGACAACTTCATTGTCGCCGACGCCGACGTGCAAAACCTGCTCAAGTACAACGCCAAGTCCGTCGGCAACAAGGAAGTGCCGTTTAAGGTCGCGCGCGTGATCCTTCAGGATTTCACCGGCGTCCCCTGCGTCGTCGACCTCGCCGCGATGCGCGACGCGATGAAAAAGGCCGGCGGCGACGCGCAGCGGATCAACCCGCTTGTTCCGGTCGATCTGGTCATCGACCACTCGGTGCAGGTGGATGAGTACGCAAATCCGCTGGCGCTGCTGCATAATTCGCAGCTCGAATTCGAACGCAACATCGAACGCTACGAGTTCCTCAAGTGGGGCCAGCACGCGTTCAAGAACTTCGGCGTCGTCCCCCCCGGACGCGGAATCGTTCACCAGATCAACCTCGAGTATCTCGCCAAGGTCGTCTGGACGAAGGACGGCGTTGCGTTCCCGGACACGCTTGTCGGCACCGACAGCCACACCACCATGATCAACGGCCTGGGGGTCGTTGGGTGGGGCGTCGGCGGGATCGAAGCCGAAGCCTGCATGCTCGGCCAGCCGATCTACATCGTCACGCCCGAGGTCATCGGCTTCAAACTCACCGGCTCGCTGCGCGAAGGCGCCACCGCAACCGACCTGGTGCTCCGCATCACCGAAGTGCTGCGTAAGAAGGGTGTCGTCGAGAAGTTCGTCGAGTTCTTCGGGCCGGGCCTGGCGTCGATGTCGCTTGCCGACCGCGCCACCATCGCCAACATGGCACCCGAGTATGGCGCGACCATCGGTTTCTTCCCCATCGATGAGCAAACCCTCAGCTATCTGCGTCTCACCGGCCGGGATGCGGGGCAGATCGATCTGGTCGAGCGCTACGCGAAAGAGCAGGGGATGTGGCGCGACGACAGCGTTGTGCCGATCTTCACCGACACGCTGGAACTGGATCTCAGCACGATCGAACCGTCGCTCGCTGGCCCGAAGCGTCCGCAGGACCGCGTGGAACTGTCGCAAGTTCGCGACAGCTACGCCGCCAATTTCCCGGATTTCGCGGCAAAATCAAAGCAGACCAAGACCAGCGAAGGCATCGATCTCGCCCACGGCGACGTTGTCATCGCCGCCATCACCAGTTGCACGAACACCAGCAACCCCGGCGTCATGCTCGCTGCCGGTCTACTCGCTAAGAAGGCGGTCGAGAAGGGCCTGACGGTCAAGCCGCACGTGAAGACGTCGCTGGCGCCCGGGTCGCGCGTCGTCACCGATTATTTCGACAAGAGCGGGTTGACCGAATACCTGGAGAAGCTGGGTTTCCACACCGTCGGCTACGGCTGTACCACCTGCATCGGCAACTCCGGCCCGCTGCCCGAGCACATCGCCGGCGCAATCGATCGCGAGACGCTGGTCGCGGTCAGCGTGCTGTCGGGCAACCGCAACTTTGAAGGCCGTGTCAATCCGCACGTGAAGGCGAACTACCTCGCCAGCCCGCCATTGGTCGTGGCGTACGCGCTGGCGGGCAACATCGACATCGATCTGGTCAATGATCCGATCGGCACGAGCAAGGACGGCAAGCCCGTGATGCTCAAGGACATCTGGCCGAGCCAGCAGGAAGTGAACGACGCGATCGCATCGAGCATCGATCCGAGCATGTTCCTGAATCAGTACACCGGCGTCGGCGAGAAGAACGAGGACTGGAACAAGATTCCCGTCAAAGGCGGCGAGATTTTCAACTGGGACCCCAAGAGCACCTACATCCAGAACCCGCCGTTCTTTGACAATCTCGCGAGCACGGACCTATCGATCAAGCCGCTGATCGGGGGCAGGGTGCTGGTGATGGTGAGCGACAGCGTCACCACCGACCACATCTCGCCCGCAGGCAACATCAAGAAGGACTCGCCGGCAGGCAAGTACCTGATGGAGAACGGCGTGAAGGTCGCCGACTTCAACCAGTACGGTGCCCGTCGCGGCGGCGATCAGGTGATGGTCCGCGGCACGTTCGCGAACATCCGCCTGAAGAACGAACTCGCCCCCGTCACCGAAGGCGGCGTCACCACATTCCTCGGCGCACCCCAAGCCCAAGGCCCGGCGGGGGGTGTCGAACCCGGCACGGTGCTCCCGATCTACGACGCCTCCGTCGCCTACAAAGCGCTCGGCACGCCGCTGGTGGTGCTCGCGGGCAAGGATTACGGCATGGGCAGTTCACGCGACTGGGCCGCCAAGGGCACGATGCTGCTGGGCGTGAAAGTCGTGATCGCCGAGAGCTTCGAGCGCATCCATCGCAGCAACCTCGTCGGCATGGGCGTGCTCCCGCTGGTCTACAAGCCCGGCCAGTCCCGCAAGACCGTCGGCCTGACCGGTAACGAAGTCTTCGAGATCAACCTCGACGACACCCTCAAGCCCGGCCAGACCGTCGTGGTGAAGGCCGGCGACAAAACCTTTGAGACCACCTGCCGCATCGATACCCCCGTCGAACTCGACTACTACCGCAACGGCGGGATCTTGCAGACGGTGCTGCGGAAAATGATGGCGTAGCAACGTGATGCCGGTGTGTCAGGCGGCGCGATCGCAGGTTGCGGCGGGGTAGGTTGCGGCGAGGCAAGTTCTGCAGGAAGGCGTTGTGCGCTGATGCCGGGTCGAATGCGTTCAATGCGTCGAATGATCGCGCTTCTTCTCGTGTCGGGGCTTGCTGCCGGCTGCGCGACAGACGGTTCGCGTGAAACATCCGCGAGAATCGCGTCGGCGGCACCGTCGGTGCCCGTCCCCGTCCCGCGCGATGCCGTTCGCGTGCCGATGGAGCCGTCGCGGGATTCGCTGCCGATTGTCCGGGTGACGATCGCCGGCAAACCCGCGGCGTTTGTGCTGGATACGGGCGCCGAGACGACGATCGTCACCGCCACTGCGGCGAGGCGGTTGGGGCTGGCGCTCGTGGCGTCGGATCAGAAATCGTATGACGCGCACGGCGCGGTTCGGCGCGTGCTGGGGATCGCTTCGCTGACGAAGATCCAACTCGGGACCGCACCGCTGTTGGATCAGCAGGCGTGGTGCATGGACCTGCCTTTGCCGGCCGGTGTGGATGGGCTGCTCAGTCGGCAGGCATTCGCGGAGCTGGTACTGGCGATCGATTATCCACAGCGCGTTGTCGAAGTCTGGAATGGCGAACTGCCCGCGCCCGATGGCCAGCGCATCGTGCAGGTCGGCGTACACAGCGCCGGCGCGATCCGCATCCCCGTGCGGATCGGTCTGGCGCAGGAGTGGTTCGTGGTCGATAGCGGGTTTGCCGGGAAGATCATCCTTGATCGCGACATGCTCGGGCGCGTGCGAAGCGATGAAATCCCGTTGCGGCAACACTCGCAGGGAGTGAATTCGAAGATCCAGACCCGGGCGCGGCAACTCAGCGACCCGGTGAAGATCGGCGCGTACTCGTTCACCGGCGTGCTGGCGACGCATTTCCCTGGCGCCAAGAACATGATCGGCTCGGGCTTGCTGCGGCCGTACCGCATCACGATCGATCAGAAGCGAAGGCGCCTGGCGATTGCGCCGTCGTCTGCGAAGGACTGACGTGAATCACCACGCCCAGTTCCCGACGAAGTTCGCGACCTGTCGTGCGTTGTCCGCGCCTATCCGCGGCGAATCGCGACAACGCACGCCCTGGGGACCGCGCCCGGCTGCTTCGACGGGAAATTGCTGCCCAGCGGGACCGTGCGCTGCTGTTCGAACGCCTTGCCGTCGGCGTCGGCGAGCAGCATTGGCCGCGTTTGCTGGAGCGGTTGGTCAACGCCCGCCAGCCCGCGCGTGCCGTGGAGTTCGCCGGGGTGCTGGATGCTCACCAGCAGCGTTTGTCCGTCTTCGGTGAACGTGGGCCCGGTGATCTCGCATTCCATCGGGCCGATCGCGAAGCAGAACGGCTTGCCCGCATTCTCGCCTGACGTGGGGATGGCAAACACCGCGTTGTTGCCGAACGCGCCCACAAAGGCGCTGCCGCCGGGGTTGGTCTTGTCGTCGAGTTTGCGCGTGACCGGGAAGTTATGCCGCGGCGTGGAGATGTCGCAGACCATCCAGACATTCGCGGCCGGATCGAAGACCAGGTTGTCCGCGCACGCGAACCCGCCACCGTGCTCGTAGATTTCGCCGGCGGCGACGAATTTGCCCCAGGTGAAGGTCGTGGAGGCGGGGTCGTTGCCGGTTTCCTGCATTCGGTAGATCGCGCCGTACTGTCGCGAGTTGTCGCCGGCGGAGTCGGGGAAGATGCGTTTGTCGGGCGAGCCGTCGCCCGAGCCGGTGCTGTCGGTGAAGGCGATGTAGATGCTTTGGTCTCGCGGGTGGATCTCGATATCCTCCGGCCTCGCGGTGGGGCTGGCGCCGGCGGCGTTGGCGAAGACATAGGCGTCCATCAGGATGACCGCTTCCTGGGCCTCTGGCAACAGGCCGGGTTGGCACAGGTCGCCGAGCGTGGATTGGTCGAGCGGCTTGCCGGTGAACATTTCGATGGAACTGACCCACCGCTTGATGCTCATTTCCGCCGCCTTCCCGCCTCCGACCGCGACGTGCCCACCCGTCGGCCGGTACGGAAGCCAGACGTGATCGCCCGCAGTGATCTTGCTTTCCGGACGGACGATCCGGGTTGCGGGCGTGATGGCGATCCACGAGCCGGTAAAGTCGGCATTTAGTTTCGCGGTGTAGAGCGTGCCGCGCGCAAACAGCCCGGTGTTGTCCTTGTTCTTCGGATCGGTGACGACGCCTTCGGAGACGAACTTCCACACGTGCCCGCCGCGACGGTCATCACCCATGTAGGCGACCAGCGGCCTGCCGGCCTCGGCGCGGATGGCGACGTTCTCGTGGCGAAATCGGCCGAGCCAGGTGTGCTTGGTGAAGGCGCGGGTGACCGGATCGATCTCCACCACCCACCCGTACTGCCGGCCATCGAGCGGGGGGTCGATCGCAGTGCCCAGCCCCTCGAATTCGAACGGAAGTTTCGTCGGATGCGCCTCGCCCAGGCCGGCAAAGTCTTTTCGATCGCCCGGCAACGCATCGCCGGCGGGTGTGATGAACTCGGTCACCTGGTCCTGGAAGTTTTCTTCGCACGAGAGGAAGGTGCCCCACGGCGTCGTGGCGCCCGAGCAGTTGGAGAACGTTCCTCGCGGCCGACCCAGCAGGGATCGCGCCGGGCCGCTGAACGCCATGTCTGCGCCATCGACGTTGGTCCCGCCGAACGCATGAAAGCGGAAATGGTTCGGCGAATCGGGGATGACCTCAATGCCGTGATCGGCTCGCCGGCGCACGTGCAGGACCGAAAGGCCCAGATCGCTCAATGCCGCCGACGCCAATGATCGTACGTGCTTCAGCAGTTCGGCAGGGATTGCGGCCTGGTTGTTCGCCAGGTCCAGAGACATGCCCAGCAATGGCTGCCCGGCGAGGCGGCCTTCGGCGTCAACGAAATCCGTCCCATGCACCGCCTTGGCGCCCTGAAGCCAGGGGCGAGCCGAAACGTACTCGTGATTGACGATCATCCAGAACTCGTCCGGCTTTCCATCGACCGGCGTGAGCCCGGTGTAGTCGGCGGCGGTGCCGAAGGTTACCGGGCCGAAGCGGTCGCCCCAGGTCGCGACGACGTCGTACCTGAAACCCGGCGGCAAGATCAGGTCGTCGATCACCTCGTAGGTCGCCCGCGTGATCGGGCTGGTCGGGAGGGGCAGGGGGTAGGCCACCGGATCGAACGCCGGCGCGCCTGCGGCGTCAAGCCACGCACTACCCGGCGCGGCGGCGTCTGTCTCGTACATCAACGGCCCGAGCCAACCGCCGGCGACGCCAGCCACCGCGCCAAATCCCACGTATTGAAGAAACGAACGTCGCGAAAGAGTGCTGGTTCCCATCGCGACCATTTTTCACGCGGATGTTTGGATCGTTTTAACACGTCCGCACAAGTCGTCGTTCACGAGCGGAATTTCGGCCATAGGATAAAACGATTCGACCTACGCTAGATCCACTATTAAACCTATAATTTGAATCATGGGCAAACTGAATTACCACCACTTGTTCTACTTCTGGGAAGTCGCAAGGAGACGCAGCGTTTCGAAAGCGTCGCGGGAGCTGGGAGTGTCGCAGCCGACGGTCAGTGCGCAGCTCAAGGCGCTCGAGCAGACGCTGGGCAGCGCGTTGTTCACGCGTACCGGGCGCGAACTCGTGCTGACGGAGTTGGGGCACATCGTCTATGGGTACGCGGTCGAGATCTTCACACTCGGGCGCGAGTTGGAAGACGCGGTCGCCACGCGCGGCACGGGCCGGCCGATGAAGTTGCGGATCGGGATCGCGGCGTCGATGCCCAAGCTTGTGGCGCACGTGCTGATCCGCCCGGCGCTGGCGATCGGTCAGCCGTTTCACCTGGTGGTGCGTGAGGACGATCACAGCACGATTCTTAACGCGCTGGCGGCGCAGCAGTTGGATATCGTCATCGCGAACGAGCCGGCGGCGGCGTCGCACGAGATCAAGGGCACCAACTACCTGCTCGGTGAGAGCGGCATCTCCTTTTTTGCCGCCGGCGATCTGGTGCGGACGCTGGGCACGGATTTTCCGAAGAATCTGCACGAAGCGCCGATGTACCTGCCCTTGCCGGAAACGGGATTGCGGCGAATGCTCGACGACTGGTTCGCCCAGGTCGGCGTGAGGCCGGACGTGGTGGGGGAATTTAACGACATCGGCATGCTTAAAACCTTCGGGCAGGGGGGGACGGCGGTCTTCCCGTCGGTGACGCTGGTGGAGAAACAGGTCTTCGACCAATACCGCGCCCGCGTGATCGGCCGAACCGAGCAGGTCCGCGAGCGGTTCTTCGCGGTCGCGTCCAGCAAACGCCTGTCGCACCCCGGCGTGCAGGCGATCTGCAAACAGCCGCGTTTGCTGGCGGAACTGGTCGACGGCATGCCGGTGACCGACATCGGCATGCTCAAGCGCATCGCCAAGCGATTGCGCAAGCGGCGCGATCAGGTTCGCACAAAAGGTTGAGTGAAGGGGTGAGTGCGGTACAGTTGCCTCGTTGACCTCGGCCGGCCGACGATTCTTCTCACGCATGGTGGCGATCGTGGCGATCGCGGCGATGGCGTCGCTGATCGCGCTGACGGCGTCGCGCGCGCCGGGGTCGCGAGACGCGGTGACCGCGATCGACAACAGTTTTTACGATGCCGCCTTCAAACTGCGACCGATGGAACGCCTGGCGGATTCGCCGGTGGTCGTGCTGGAGATCGACCAGGCTTCGCTGGATTTGGTGGACCAGCATTCCGACCGCACTTGGCCCTGGCCGCGCGGGTTTTACGGCATGGCGGCGTCGAAGCTGGAAAAGCTGGGTGCCAAGGCGATCGTTCTGGACATGCTGATGTCGGAAAAAAGCGCTTACGGATCGGACGATGACGCGCGCTTAGCCGAGTTGATCGACGGGCTGCGGATTCCGCTGGTCATGGGCGTTCGCGGGCTGAATGTCGGGTTCATCGCGCCGGTGACCAAGCCGATCCCGCTGGGCGATACCGCCATTCATACCGAGCGCACGTACCGGCAATACCGACCCACCACCGAGCGCGGGGACAGCCTGGCGCTGGCGGGGATCAAGGCGGCGGGCTACGCCTCGCGGATCGCGAACGACGCGCCGTTTCGACTTCACTATTACGGGCCGCACCGCGATGCTGACGGGCGTGCGCCGTTTCCGGCACACGCGATCGGGAATCTAATCGTCCAGGTAATCGTCGAACACGGCGACGACACGGTTCCGCCGGAAGACCAGTTTGATCCGGCGATCGTCAGGGACAAGATCGTCATCATCGGGTCGCTGGCGGCGGGGTTGCACGATCTGAAACGCACGCCGGTATCGGAGGACTACCCCGGCGTCGAAGTCCACGCCACCGCGATGCTCAACATGATCCGCGGCCAGCACGTGAAACCGATCGGGGCGGAGTGGGTGACGATCCTGTCGGCGCTGGGCGCGTTCTGGGTCGCCTCGGGCGTGATACTGATGCGGGCGGCGTGGTTGAAGATCGGGTGCATTGCGCTGGTGATCCTGGGGTTCGTGTTCGTCTCCGGATGGCTGATGCAACGCAACTCCATGCGCTGGCTGCCGCCGACCGAACCGCTGCTGGCGGCGATTTTGGCGACGGTGGGGTCGCTCTTGTGGGTGTACAAGATTGAGGACGCGCGGGCGCGGGCGCTATTGAAGGCGATCGGGCAGTGCATCTCGCCGCAGGTGGCGCGAGAACTGGCGGAAGACCCGTCGGGCCTCACGGTGGGCGGGCGGAGGATGGAATTGACGATCCTGTTTACCGATTTGGAGGGCTTTACCGATCTGACCGAGCGATTGCAGGAGGGGATTGAGCCGGTGCTCAATCTGTACCTCGCGGAGATGAGCAAGCAGGCGTTCGACCGGAACGGCACGATCGATAAATACATCGGCGACGCGATGATGGTGTTTTGGAACGCGCCCTTGGCGCAATCGCAGCACGCAAAACAGGCATGTGAGACGGCGCTGGCGCTGGTGGAGCACGAGCGCAAGATCGCGCCGACGCTGGCGGCGCTGGGCGCGACGAACAGCCGGACGCGGATCGGCATTCATACCGGGCCGGTGATTGTGGGGTTCTTTGGTTCGCGCGAGCGGCTGACATATACTGCCGTCGGGGATTCGGTGAACCTGGCGGCTCGGTTGGAACCGTCGAACAAAATTTACGGCACGCAAATCCTCGTTTCCGGCGACACCGTTGACGCCTGCGGGGAGTCGATGCTGTTCCGTCCGGTGGACCGCCTGCGCGTCTACGGCCGGCGCGAGCCGGTGGGGGTGTACGAACTGCTCGGGCCGCGCGAAGGGGCGACGGCGGACCAGCTTTGGCTGGTCGAGCAATCCAGACAGGCGGCGCAGGCGTGTCTAGCGCGGGACTGGGTCGCGTGTCTGGCGATGATGGATGCGGTGCTGGCGAAGTTTCCGCAGGACGGGCCTGCCAGGGTGTGGCAGGCGCGGGTGTCGTCGTACCTGAAAAATTCGCCGGATGCGGATTGGGATGGTGTCTGGGAGCAGACGACGAAGTAGAATCGGGCGAACGCTATACCGAGGGACGCTATGAAACACAGTTGGATGCCAATCGCCTTGCTCGCCGCCTCAGCGGTGGCGCTGGCGGCGGTGGAGACGTTGCCGGTGGAGTCGGCATCGGTCACGCTGCGGGTGACGCCGGATATCTACGGCAAGGCGATCGCGACGGCCCCGAAGGGGGCAACGCTGCCGGTGCTGGAAAGGAACGAAAAGTTCGCCAAGGTGGCGTCTGAAGGCAAAGAAGGCTGGATACGCCTGAGCGATCTGAAGCCGCAGAAAGCGACCGCCAAGGCGGGCGCGGGTCCGACGCAGGTCGCCGGCAAAGCCGACGACTCCGCCGCCGGCAAGGGGCTCGGGCCCAACGCCGAAGCGTACGCCAAGGCCAAGGGGGGCGATCCGAAGAAGATCGACGCGCTCATCGAACGCCGCAACAAACTCATCGACACGGGCGAACTGGCCACTTTCGCCGCCCAGGGCAAAGTCGGCCGACACGGAGGGAAATAATCATGATCCGCAAAATCATCACCACCAGCACGATCGCGATCCTGGGCGGACTGTGTCTTGGCGCGAGCTGCCAGAAGGCCGCTGATTCACTGAGCCGGGCGGGGTCGAGCGTCGGGATTCCGGTCAATACGTCGTCGGGTAATTCCAGCGACGTCGACAAGGGAATCAAGATCACCAAGGCGGTCGTCGAGACGGCGAACCAGAACTGGAACGACGAAGACATCGGCCAGTCGGTCGCGGTCTCGCTTACCGCGCGCCCCGGTCTCGACGCCGATACGAAGCTGAACGATTACGTCACGAGTGTCGGGCTCATCGTCGCATCAGTCACCGGCCGCAGTGATATCGACTTCACGTTCGGCATCCTCAATGGCACGGAAGCGAATGCGATCTCCGCACCCCGCGGGTACATCTTCATCACGCGCGGCGCGCTATCGAAAATGCAGGATGAATCCGAACTCGCGGGGGTGCTCGCCCACGAGATCGCGCACGTCGTGAAAGATCACGGGATGGATGCGCTGAGGCAGAAGCGCGGCACGAATCTGCTGGTCAAGATTGCGGCGACCGCTGCGGATAACCAGATGTTCGATGTGGTATCTGAATACGTCGGCGACATCATCGACATCGTCTACAACCCCGCCCAGGAGAACGACGCCGACGCGCTGGCGGTCACCTACCTGAAGGCCGCCAACTATGACCCGACGGGGCTCGAACGCTTCGTCTCGCGCGAACTGGCGTCCGCGAAGCCCGACCTGCGCTCGCACCCGCCAACCGCAACGCGTATCGCCAAGCTCAAAGCCGCCGCGGGAGCGAATCCGACCGGGCAGAAGAATGCCGAGCGGTTCAAGTCGGTTGTGACGAAGTGATCCTCCTTTAGCTCCAGGCTTTGAGAAGACGTTTAGCCACGAATCACACGAATGAAACACGAATAAGACGGAAGAATGCGATGCCTGGCGCATTCAATCCCGAGACCTCTGAATAACCCGGGCGTGAGAGCACTCACGCCAAGGCGTGGCGCTAAACGGGTCGTGATGCGCTAGTTCACGATCCCCTTTGTCAGCTTCAGGAACACGTCCTCCAACTTCATCTGGTGAGGCGACAGGCTGTGGACCTTGATCTTCTCCGCCACCAGCAGGTCGGCGATGAAGTGGTGGTGCAGGGTCGCGTCGTGCAGCGTGATGTGCATTTCGTCTTCGCGGATGTCGATCTGGTCGATGCGCGGGTCTCGCTTCAGCACGGCGTAGGCGCGCTCGGTTTCGTCCAGCACCTTCGTGCAGATGACCGGGTGGGCGCGGGCCTGGCTCATGAGGTCTTCGATCGTGCCGAAGACGAGCATTTTGCCGCGTTCGATGATGCCGAGCTTGTTACAGAACTCGCCAAGTTCCGAGAGGATGTGGCTGGAGACGATCATCGTCTTGCCGAGCCGCTGGAGTTCTTTGAGCAGTTCGCGGATTTCGATGCGTGCTCTCGGATCAAGCCCGGAAGCGGGTTCGTCGAGCAGGAGGATCGGCGGGTCATGCACGAGCACGCG
>JBBQQZ010000079.1:0-12158 GCA_038215325.1 Tepidisphaerales bacterium
GCGAGTACGCCGGCCTGGTCTACCTTCGCGCGACGGCCGACAACGGCTTTGTGCCGGCGTTGCCCAGCGTGAAGGTGGATGTCGTTTACCTGTGTTCGCCGAACAATCCCACGGGCGCGACGATGAGCCGCGAGCAGTTGACGCAGTGGGTGGAGTATGCCCGCAAGAACGGCACGTTGATTTTGTTCGACGCCGCCTACGAAGCCTACATCACCGACCCGGCCGTCCCGCACAGCATTTATGAGATCGCCGGCGCGACCGAGTGCGCGATCGAGTTCCGCTCCTTCAGCAAGACCGCCGGCTTCACCGGGACGCGGTGTGCGTTCACGGTGGTGCCCAAGGCGCTCAAGGGCAGGACAGCGTCGGGCGAATCAGTCGATCTGTTCCGCCTGTGGACGCGCCGCCACACCACCAAATTCAACGGCGTCAGCTACATCATCCAGCGGGGCGCCGAAGCGGTTTATACGGACGCCGGACGACAGCAGACCGGGGCGCTGATCAAGCATTACCTGACCAACGCCGCGATCATCCGCGACAGCTTCTCCAAGGCCGGCCTGAAGGTGTTCGGCGGCGTGAACGCGCCGTACTGCTGGGTGCAAACGCCGAAAGGTGCCAAAAGTTGGGACTTTTTCGATCAGCTCCTGACCAACGCCCACGTCGTCTGCACCCCCGGCGCCGGCTTCGGCTCCGCAGGCGAAGGCTACGCCCGCTTCTCGGCGTTCAACAGCCGTGCGAACGTGGAAGAGGCGATGAAACGCGTGGTGGCGAAGTTGTGAGCTTGTGTCGTGACGAGTGTGTCGTGAAAGGTGACGATTGATTTCTTTCACGCCACACTCCTCACGCCACACGTGTGCCGCATTGCTAACTTCGGGATGAATCCCGTAAGCGTGACCTTATGAACGCCCGCGCGAAGCGATGGATTCTACTTTCGATCCTCTCGTCACTCGCACTGCTGTATCTGCTCGGCAACGACACGATCCAGTTGTGGGACCGCGACGAGCCGCGGTACGCGCAGACGTCGCGGCAGATGCTCGAGTCGGGGGACTGGGTCGTGCCACGGTTTCTGGATACGGTCCGGACAGCCAAGCCCGTGCTGATTTACTGGTGCCAGGCGTCGGCGATGGCGGTGCTGGGGGATACGGCGTTCGCGGCGAGGTTGCCGTCGGCGGTGGCGATGCTGGCGACGCTGGCGATCCTGGCGGCGGCGCTGGCGCGGGAAGTTGGGTCGAATCGGGCGCTCTGGACGGTCTTCATCTTCGGGAGCTGTGCGCTGGCGATCGGGTCGGCAAAAATGTGTCTGACCGACGCGGTGCTGTTGCTGTTCATCACGATCGGCCAGCTCTGCATTTACCGCATCTGGCGATACGGCGTGTCGCCGGTGTCGATCATCGTGCTGGGTGTGTCGATCGGGCTGGCGGGGCTGACCAAGGGGCCGGTGGCGCTGGGCGTCAATCTGATGACGGTGCTGGCGCTGGCGATCATCGACTGGCGCGTGCGCCCGGCCGAGCGCACGCCGTTCGATCAGACGCAGTTTACGATCCTCGTGCCGATCGTGATGGCGATGATTTTTATCATCGTGATGCCGTGGTTGTGGCTGATCCAGGAACGCGCCCCGGGCTTCCTCACGCAGTCGATCAGCCACGACGTGATCGACCGCGCCCGTAGCGGTCACGAGGGACACAAGTGGCCGCCGGGGTTTTATACGCTGGCGGTGTGGGGGACGTTTTTCCCGTGGAGCCTGCTGCTCGTGGCCGCGGGGGTTAACGCGTGGCGACAGCGGCATCAGCCGGCAACGCGCTTCGCGGTGGCGGCGGTGGTGGGGCCGTGGGTGATGTTCGAGCTGGTCGCCGGCAAGTTGCCGCACTACGTGTTGCCGACGTACCCGGCGCTGGCGTACCTGGTCGCCGACATGCTTGTGCATGCGTCGCGCGGGGCGTTCAAGGATTTGCGGAAGTGGGATTTCAAGATCGCGACGTGGGTGTGGGCGTTGCTGGTCTCGGCGTTCGGGTTCGCCGGGTGGGCGGGCGTGATCGTCGCGAAACAGTACGACACGGTGTTGATGATCTCTGCCAGTTTGATGGCGATTGTTGGGATCACAATGGGTGTGTGCACGGCGCTGAGCATCCAGCGCGATCGCGCGTTCGCCGCGGCGCGCGCGATGGGGATCGGGATGATCGTGCTCATGGCGATCACGGCGACGTTCTATCTGCCGCGTTTCGCGCCGCTGCGGATCAGCAGCAATCTGGCGCGGATCATGTTCGACGCGGGCATGTCGCCCGGGGAGCGCGGCTACATGATCGACTACAAGGAACCGAGCCTGGCGTTTCATCAGGGCGGCGGGCTGCGCGAGATGCGAGAGAACGCGTATCTAAACGATTCCGATCCCGCGCAATGGCCGAGGTGGGTCGTTATTACGCAGCGGAGCTGGGAAAAAACCCGCCCTGACGTGCAATCCCGCTGGGAACTCGTCGGCAGTGCCCGGGGGCTTGCCTACAACGAAGGCGGCAAGCAAATTATTCACGTGCTGCGCCGCAAATAGCGGCACGCGTTTCTGTGAACCCTTCGTAAATGAGCGAGAACGCGGATTTGTGGTGCGGCAATGTGTCTGTCGACATTTTATTCCGTAAAAATTGTCACACATGGACGATCGCCGTTGTAACGACAATCCTCACGCGGCGATATTGGACTAAATTGTTTTTCATGATTTTCTCATTTTTATGTTGATCGACAGGCTCGAAGACGTCATAAAGATGCACGTTCGGCCGTCGGGAGCCGGATGGCTGCAAACGAAGCTTTCGTTTCAGACTCGCTGAAATGAAAACCTCCCACATCGGGCGATGGTGCGATCTTCACCATCGTTGGGACGCGTGATGTTTCCCATCACCGTTCCGCAAAACGGGACTTCATTGCCCGCGTCGTGCGACCGATATGTGAGAAGTATCCGCTGACGATCTCCGGTTTCACGCTCGTCGGGTGAAGCCAAGCAGACGCCCCCATGCGGGTCCCGAGCCCCGCGTTCGTCTGCCGGCCGCGTTGTTTTGCGGCGGTGGTCTGTCGGTAAACGGTTTCAAGATAACTGGCGAAAGCCCTCACAGGACAAGGTTTTGCAACATGAAGATGTTGAAGCAGACTCCCCGTACCGCTCGCGTGAGCCAGGTTGCCGTCGAGACGCTCGAAGGTCGCCAGATGCTCGCCGCCTCGCCGCTGTCATACGGAATTAACGCGAACAATATTAACTCGACCACCTACGGCCCCGTGGTGAAGATGCTTCGGGACACCGGAACGACTTCGGTCCGGCTCTGGTACGGCTTTAGCAGCTACTCCAACCGATCGAGCGAGGCCGCCTTCAAGTTCGTCAAGCAGTTCCACGCCGATGGGTTCGACGTGACCTTGGCGGTGGTTCCGGGGGATGGCATTAATGGCAGTAACAGTGAAGTTAAAGGATTGTTCTCGCATCTGCTGAGTGTGCCGGGCGTGAAGGAGGCCGTGGACCGTTGGCAGGTGGGCAACGAGCCGGACCATGAAACGTATTGGCGCGGCACGGTACAGGAGTACGTGGTCGAGTACCTGAAGCCGGCTTCAGAAGTGCTGCACGCCGCGGGCGAGAAGGTGGTTTCTGCCGGTCCGAGCTGGAACCCGGAAGATATTCAGCGGATGAAGGACGTGGGGCTGCTGAGCTACGCCGATTTTGTGGGCTACCATCCGTATCGCAGCAATTACAACGATCTGGTGACTCGCGTCGCGCAGGTGAAGGCGATCGTCGGCGGCAAGCCGTTGGTGGCGTCGGAGTGGAATGTTCGCGGTCACGAGCTGGATTCGAACAGAACCGCCTGGGCCGAGGATGTGAAGACGTTCTGGCCGGTCATTCGCGACAATTTCTACGCCGCGTACTACTACGCTGCGGTCAAGAGCGGCACGATGGCGGGTCCGGGGGGCGTCATCAATACCAACGGTTCGGCGAACGAGCCGTTCTACAGCGCGTACAAGAGCCTGGGCGGTACGTTCAGTGGTGGCAGCCCGATCGTCACCGCTCCGCCGCCCGTCGTGTCGCCGGTTACGCCGCCTCCGGTCGTTCCGCCGGTCGTTCCGCCTGTCACGCCCCCGGTGACTTCCCCTGTCACCACGACCCCGACCGTTGCGTCGATCGCGCTCTACAATGCCAGCAACGACACCGTCGTCAGCGGCTATTCCTCGGTCATCTCCGGTTCGACGATCGATCTGGCAACGCTGCCTTCCAGGAGCCTGTCGTTCGTTGCTTCGATCGGCGGGGGTGCCAGGAGCGTGCTGTTCACGCGTGACGGAACGTCAATCGTTGAAAGCGTCGTGCCGCTGGCGATGTTCGCCGACAACGGCGGCGACCTCATCGGCAAGACGTTTACCGCAGGCACGTACACGTTCAGCGCCCAGGCGTTTGCCGGCATCGGTGCCACGGGCACGGCCGGTGCGACGAAGACCTTTACGCTGAACTTCACCGACTCGGGCAACGCGCCGTCGGCCGGCACGACCGCACCGGCGATCCGCGGCTACGCACTGATCAACAACGCCACCGGGCTGGCGCTGAGCGGGTACAGCAACATCACCGCGTCAACGACGGTCACGCTGTCGAAACTCGCCACGCGTAGCATTCGCATCGTGGCGCTGGCGAACAGCGCGGTCCAGAGCGTGAAGCTCAGCTTCACGGGCCAATCCACCCGGATCGAGAACACCGCCGAGTACGACGTCTTCGCCTCGCCGTGGAATGCCGTCGCGGGGTCGTACGCGCTCAGCGGTACCGCCTACTCACTGGATAACGCCAAGGGCACCGTGGGCAACACGCTGAGAGTGACGCTGAAGTTCGTGTAAGCCCGATTCAAGCCCCTTTTGTATCAGCACCCGGCCCGGTCGATGATGTCGACCGGGCCTTTGCGTCGGGACAGGCCGGCGTTTGGGTGTCCGCCGGGAGACGGGAGCCCGTAGACGGGAGACAGGATACAGCAGACGAGAGACCGGGCGATCGGCGACGATTTTCCGGTGTTTTTTTGGTCTCGCGTCTCGTGTCTCCCCCTCGCATGAGCCCGAAAAATAGGATAGAAATAGGACCGGCGACCGAAGAAGAATGCATTAGCGCATTCTTAGCCCAATCCCTATAATGCCGTGCCATGATGTTTTCGACATGGAAGTCAGTTGAACCGAGGTTCTATGACGTTGACATCTAGAGGGCTATTCGCGACGGATTGCGAAGTCTCTGCCGCACGGTGGGTGCAGCGGAAGCTGGGGGACTGCCACCACGAGCGCCGCGTTCTGGCGATCGCTTCAAAGCTATTTGATCTGACGCGGCCTCACTTGGGTCTCGGCATGGCCGAGTGCCGCATGCTGCGCCTGGCGGCGTTGACGCACGACGTCGGCAGGTGCATTTCGGAGAAGGATCACCCCGAAGAAGGCGCCAAACTCATCCTCGCGACGACCGCGATGGATCTCTCTCCTTTTGACCGACGGGCGCTGGCGTTCCTGGCGTGTCATCATCGCGGGGGCGTACCGACTCCCATGAAGGAACTGCACCTGCGTCCGCTGGACCCGCGCAGGCCTTTGCGGATGGTGCTGGCGTTGTTGCGGGTGGCCGACGCGCTGGACAGTCGGGTGGTGGCGTCACCTCAGTTGCTGATGTCGATCAACGGCCGAAAGCTGGCGGTGCGGTGCTTCGTTGAGGACGAGCACTACCGCGACGCCCGGCGGGTCTACCGTCGGCGGAAAAAATTCGAGTTGCTGGAGACGTACCTGGGGGATTCGATCGAGGTGTCGGTCGAGCGCGCCCAGCGGATGGCAATGGCGGGGTAAGCGAGCGATCAGTTCATTGTGATGGATGCCACGGCTTGGTACGTCGAGCCGTGGCACCTTATACGGTTCGTGCGTGAACCCCGCGCGGAGAATGCGGTGTAGCTGCGACGCCTGCGTCGCCCATTTCTGCGTATGTGACCAACAAATGGGCGACGCAGGCGTCGTAGTTACAGGCGCGTGGATCACCCACGATCCGTATTAGGTCTCGCGACATCACCAAATCGAAGCGATTAAGACTCGCAACGCGTAGCGTTGCGGCTATTCACGATCTGCACGTCATCGACCCGCACCTAGTCCAGCTCGATCAACCGTGCCGCGAGGATGTGCCCGTTGGCATGGAAGAGCTGGGTCTCGCGTGAGGCGGCGAGGTTCGGCCAGTCGCATTCGATGTCGACCGAGCGAAGCACCGGCTGCGAGCGGCGGTACTGCGATGCGCTGCCGTTCATAATGTGCGGCATCAACACGTCCGCGACCTTGTTGACCAGCGCTTTCATCGAGGCGTCGGCCTTATCGTGGGCGTCGTCGTCGGACAGCCCGTCGACCTTGCCCGCCAGCAGGCGCGTGAACTCGCGAGAGGCGACGATTTCGACCCGGCCGTGCGTCGGGCCGTTGAATGACATCGAACAGGCGACCGGGAGAATCGGGGGATCGACCGGCGAATGCACCGTGCCAACGCTGACGTTGGGCAGGATTTCGAGTTGGTGTATCAGGGCGTCGTTGAGGGCGTTTTGGGCAGTTTTGGGCAGCATTATTGAACGAACTCCGGGGCCGGTAACACACGGCCACTCGCTATTTCATCGGCCATTCGACGCAGAAGGACTTAGTCGAAACTTCATCTAACCTACGCCGACCCCCATACTCCAAGGGATCGAACGTCCCACGTCAACAGCCCAGACCCGCGCATGGGCCTGCCCGGCCAGATGGGGCGAGTCAGGATAGGCGATAAGTAATGGTAGGCAATGGGTTTACGATTTGGCAATTTCGTGGGATTCGACGAACCAGAGGTATTTGTCAACTGTGCGAGAAATGCCCGTAAAGAGGTCGGCGGCGTCTTTGTCGCCGATTTTGTCGGATTCCTCGATTGCGGCGCGGACGGCTTTTCCGAACTTCGCCAGCGCGTCGGAGACCGCCGCGACGTGTGCCGAACCGTCGGAGATGTCGTGCGGGTACTCCTTCAGCGAACTCGCCTTGGCGGCGAGGCGGATCGTACCCAGCGCGGTCCCGCCGAGCTGGACGGCGCGTTCGGCGATGTCGTCGATGACGGCCTCGACTTCGCCGTGAATTTCGTCGAACAATTTGTGCAGGCCGATGAAGTTCGGACCCTTCACGTTCCAATGCGCCTGCTTCACCTGGTACGTCAGGTCGATCGCGTCGGCGAGGCGGGCGTTGAGCAATGCGACGATCTTCTTACGGACGGGCTTGGAGAGGTCGTTTCGGGTGGGGTTCATGATATTTCCTTGGAAGATCGTAGGCACGCCGCCCCTGCTCAGAGGGGGGTGCGGCGAATTGATCGATCGTTCCAGATCAGGTTACCCGCGTCCGCCCAGCACCAAGGGGGTGGCGAGCCTGGGCGGCAGGGGCGTGGCTTCGATCGGTGCTGCGATGTCGGTGATATCGACATCGACCGACATCGTTTCCCCCAGGCCCCCTGAGCCAAAGATCGTTCCGCCGGTGGGCGCGGTGTCGCGGTACTGCCTGCCGACTGCTACGCGAACGTGGTCGGTTTGCGGGAGGGTGCCGTTGGTCGGATCAAAGCCCTTCCAGCCGATGTCGGGGATATAGAGCTGCACCCATGCGTGCGACGCATCCGACGCCGCGCGGCTCGCGCCGGTGTTGCCGGTAAACACGTAGCCGCAGACGTACCTGGCCGGAATGCCCAGCAGCCGCGCCATCGTGATGAAGAGGTTGGAGAAGTCCTGGCAGACGCCTTGCTTGCGCAGCAGCACGTCGTACGGACTGGTTGCCAGCGACGAACTGCCGGGCGTGTACTTGAAGGCGCTATAGAACTCGAGATTGATGTTGAACAGGGTCTCCATGATGTCGCCGTTGTTCTTGCTGACGAACGACATCGCGTAATCGTACAGGTCGCGGATTTGCGTGTGGGGCAATTCCTGCGGCATGAGGTAAGGCGAGAGCATCGTGGTTTCCCACGGCATCCACGCGATCGGAAACTTCGGCCGATTGATCGGCCTGCGGCTGAAGCTGAACGGATCGACGTCCAGCACGTCCACCACCGACTCGGCCTCGATCTTTAGCTCGGTGTACGGACCCAGGACGATGCAGCGCGACGCCCAGTTGCCGAAAACGTCCTCCATCTCGACCATTTCCACGGCCGGCGACACCGAAATCCGGCTCGACACCACCTGCTGCCGCCAATCGTGAATCGGCCGCAGGTGCAGCCAGTGTTCGCTGCGTTCAACGGGGGTCCGGTAATGGTACGTGGTCGTGTGACGGACGTTCACTCTGCGAGACATGCCTTCCATGCGTTGCCTTCCCTCTTTCTGCGTACTGCGTGACTTCCGGACTGGATACTAGGCTCGCCGCCTAGGCGGCGCACGGCGTCATTTCAACTTCGTGCGCTTCAACCGAAGCGCGTTTCCGATCACCGTGACATCGCTCAGCGCCATCGCCGCAGCACAGATGATTGGACTGAGCAAACCAAAGCTAGCAATGGGGATAGCAATAATGTTGTAAAAGAAAGCGAAAAAGAGATTCATTCGGATCGTTCGCATGGTGGCGCGCGACAGCTTGATCGCCATCGGCACGCCGGTCAGGCTCCCGCTGACCAGCACGATCCCGCCGGTCTCCTTGGCAATATCCGAACCGGAGCCGATCGCGATGCCCAGGTCCGCTTGCGCCAGCGCCGGCGCGTCGTTGATGCCGTCGCCGACCATGGCGATTGCCGATTTGCGATCGCCGTTTGCCGATTGTTGAAGATCGCGGATCGCCTGCGCTTTTCCGTCGGGCTTGATCCCTGCCCGCACGTCGTCGATGCCGACCTGCTTCGCGATCTCTCGGGCTGCGGATTCGTGGTCGCCGGTCAGCAGGACGGTTTTGAGCCCCATCGCGTGCAGTTCGCGGATGACGTCGGCGGAGTCGGGTTTCAGTTCGTCGGTCAGTTCGATCGCGCCCAGCACGGTTTGCTCCCGCGCGATCCACACCTTCGTGGCATGGGTGTTCATCCCAGGTTCAGTCGCGGGTTCAAAACCCTCGCTACGGAGGAATTCTTCGCTGCCGACGAAGAGCGGCTGGCCGTTGAGTTTGGCGCGGATGCCGAGGCCGGGTTCGTTCTGGAATTCGTCGGGTTCGATGAGCGAGATGCCGCGCGTTTTCGCCGCGTTGACGATCGCCTTGGCGAGCGGGTGGCTGCTGAACTGCTCGGCGCTGGCGGCGAGCTGGAGCAGGTCGTTCTCGGTGACGCTATCGAACGACACAATCTTCCCCACGACGGGCCTGCCCCGGGTGAGCGTGCCGGTTTTGTCGAGCACGACGGTGTCGATGCGCTCGGCGCTCTGCAAGGCGTTGATGTCGCGATACAGAATCCCCAGCTTCGCGCCCCGCCCCGTCCCGACCATGAGCGCCGCCGGCACCGCCAAGCCCAGGGCGCAGGGGCAGGCGATGATCAGCACCGAGCAAACCGCCTTGGCGATGTTCGCCCACATCTCCGCTTGCGCAAGGCCCGTGGCGACGCCGTGGGCGTACCAGCCGATCCCTGTCAGCAACGCGATCCCGAGCACCACCGGCACGAACACCGCCGCGATCCGGTCCGCAAGCTTCTGCACGGCGGGTTTGGAGTTTTGGGCGGTCTCGACCAGCTTCACGATCTGCGCCAGCGCCGTTTCCGAGCCGATGCGCGTCACGCGGATCGTGAGCGCCCCGTCCTGATTGAGCGTCCCGCCGATGACCGGGTCGCCGGTCTGTCGGGTGACGGGGACGGATTCGCCGGTGAGCATCGACTCATCCACGCTGGATCGGCCGGCGATCACGACGCCATCGATCGGCACGCGGTCGCCGGGACGGACCAGCACGCGGTCGTTCACTTGGATTTCGCCGACGGGCACCTCGTTCTGTTGCAGGTTCGTCACTTTGATCGCCGTCGCCGGCGTCAGGTGCATCAGATCACGGATCGCGCTCCCGGCGCGCGTCCGGGCGAGCGCTTCGAGCCAGTGGCCGATGCTCACCAGCGCCAGCAGTGCGGTGCCTTCGGTGAAATAGAGGTGCGGCAGGACGCTCCACGATTTGGTGAGATAGCCGATCAGCGCGACCAGGCTGTACCCGTACGCGACCGACGCGCCCATCGCGATGAGCGTGTCCATGTTGCTGGTTCCGCGCCTGGCGGCGTTGAACGCCGACCGGTAGAACCCGCCGCCGACGAAAAGAATGGCGAGCGTGCTGGTGGCGAGCGAAAGCCAGGTCATCCAGGTGACGCCGTGGGCATGATCGCCGAACGCCTGCGTGACCCAGTGAAGAATCTCCACCGGCAACCACAGCACACCCGCGGTGATGCCGCGCACGAGCCATTTGCGGGCGTGGGCGGCGTGGGCGTCTTCGTGGGCTTGTTCGGAGGTTGTCGCATCCTTCACCGCCGCAGCGTAGCCGGCATCGGTGACGGCCGAGGCGATGCGCGTCGGCTCGACCGACGCCGGATCGAATTCCACATTCGCCCGGCCGAGCGCGAGGTTCACCGACACTTTCGACACGCCCGGCAGCTTGCGGATTGCCTTCTCCACGTGTGCCACGCAACTGGCGCAGTCCATGCCCTGGACATTCAGCACGCATTCGGTGGCCACTGTCGACATTGTTTTTTACTCCGCCAGTTTCCGAACGCCGGAGACGCCATACCCCGCCCCCGACACCGCCGCCGTCAGGTCCGGCAGGCTGGCGATGGTGGGGTCGTACGCGACTTCCGCCTGCTTGGCCGCGAGGTTAACGGTCACCTCGCTCACGCCGCTGATCGCACGAAGCGCGGTATCCACCCGCGCGACGCACTTGCCGCAGCTCATTCCTTCAATTTGCAGTACGCTTTTCATGTTCGACCCTACTTTCTAACGGAGAAACCGTTTCAAAACCGTTTCGACTTCGCCCGCCAGATCCTGGGGCGTTCGCGAGGTGCTCTCGTTGTGCGGATGCGGGCCGCCGCCGACGCAGTGTTTCACGTGATCGGAAAGCAGCGACACGCCCAGCGCGTCCAGCGCCGAACGGACGGCGGCGATCTGGGTCAGGATGTCCACGCAGTAGCGGTCATCGTCAATCATTTTTCGCAACCCCTCGACCTGCCCGCTGATGCGGTTGATCCGGTTCCTGAGTGGTTTTCGGGCGTCGTCCATGCCAGAACAATATACCCCTAGAGGGTATCTGTCAACCCAAATAAACGGCCGCTGTTTCCAGCGGCCGCGGGGTGGTCGGAATGGTCTCGACGGGGCTATTTCTTAAAATACTCGGCGTTCTTGGCGATGTACTCTTCCCATTCCGCCGGCAGGTCTTCCTGAGGGAAGATGGCGTTCACAGGGCATTCATCGACGCACAGGCCGCAATCGATGCAGACATCGGGGTCGATGTACAGCATCTCGGCGGCTTCGTAGGTGGGGTTTTCCTTGGTCGGGTGGATGCAGTCCACCGGGCACACCGCGACGCAGGCGGTGTCTTTCGTGCCGATGCAAGGCTGAGCGATGATATGGGCCATAAAACTAATACTCCGTGCTCGTAATCGAACAACCGATGTTACGGGGCAAGATGCAAGAAACAAGATACAAGAGACAAACTCAGAAGCCACCGGCTTGAGATTTGGGATTTGTTTGTATCTTGTCGCCTGAGGATTGGGTTTTCACGGTGTCGAAAGTACATGACATTCTCGGCGAAGGCGGCGCGATCGCCCGGCGGTTGGGCGAGGCGTACGAGGTGCGCCCGCAGCAGCTCGATATGGCAAACGCCGTCGAGCACGCGCTGGACGTCGGGCAGCACCTGGTCGTCGAGGCCGGTACGGGCGTCGGCAAATCGTTCGCCTACCTCGTGCCGGCGATCGATTACGTCATCCGAACCAAAAAACGCGTCGTCATCTCCACCCACACCATCTCGCTACAGGAGCAGTTGGTCGAGAAGGATATCCCGCTGATCCAGGCGGTTTACCCGGACGAGTTCAGCGCGGTGCTGGTGAAGGGCCGCGGAAATTATCTCTGCCAGCGCCGGCTGGATCAGACCCGTGCCCGCCAGTACATGATGTTCGATACCGATCGGCAGATCGAGTCGCTGCACGCGATCGAAGACTGGGCCGAATCGACGCGCGATGGGTCGCTGACGTCATTGCCGGTATTGCCTGATCCAAGCGTGTGGGAAAAGGTGAACGC
>JBBQQZ010000080.1:0-11976 GCA_038215325.1 Tepidisphaerales bacterium
GGCGAGCCATGCGTGCGTTTCGAGTGATCTTACGCCAGGCTGCCGGCGTCGAGGCCGAAGCATTCCTGGCCTGCCGTCTTGCCGCCGTCCTGGGCGACGGTGCCGAGGGTCAGTTCGTGCAGGCCCTTGCCCGCCGGCACCATCGGGTAGACGTGTTCGTTCGGTTCGACGAAGAAATCGACGACCACCGGGCCGTCGTGGCTCAGCATCTGGTCGACCACCTTCGGCACGTCGCGCTTGTCGTCGCAGCGAATGCCCTTGACGCCAAACGCCTCCGCCATCGCGGCAAAGTTGGGGTTTTTCATCTTCGACTGGCTGTAACGCTTGTCGTAGAACAGATCCTGCCACTGCTTGATCATGCCCTGGAAATCGTTGTTGAGGATAACGGCCTTCACCTTGATGTTGTATTCGGCGATGGTCGCCAGCTCGTAGCAGGTCATGAGGTAGCTGCCGTCGCCGTCGATGTCGATGACGGTTTTGCCCGGCGCGCCCAACTGTGCGCCCATGGCGGACGGCAGGCCGAAGCCCATCGTCCCGAGCCCGCCGGAGGTGATGAACTGGCGCGGGTAGCGCCAGCGATAGAACTGCGCCGCCCACATCTGGTGCTGGCCGACGCCGGTCGTGATGATCGCTTCGCTCTTGGTCTGCCGGTTGATCTCTTCGATCACGTACTGCGGCTTGCTGTTGGCGGTGTCGTCGAAGTACTTGAACGGGAACTTTTCCTTCCAGATCTGGATCTGCTCGAACCAGCCCGGCCGGTCGCGCTTTTCGATCAGCGGCAGCATCGCCTGAAGGCTCAGCCGGGCGTCGCCGACGACCGGCACGTCCACGTCCACGGTCTTGCTGATCGACGACGGGTCGATGTCGATGTGGATGATCTTGGCGTGCGGCGCGAAGGTCGCCAGGTTGCCGGTCACGCGGTCGTCAAACCGGGCGCCGACCGCAATCAGGCAGTCGCTTTCCTGCACGGCGTAGTTGGCGTAAACCGATCCGTGCATGCCGAGCATGTGGAGCGTCTTGTTGTTCATTTCGTCGAACGCGCCCATGCCCAGCAGCGTGGTGGTGCAGGGGATGTTGCCCTTCTCGGACAGCTCGCGAACTTCCTTCCAAGCGCCCGAGATGATCGCGCCGCCGCCAACGTAGAGGACGGGCTTTTTGGCGCGGTTGATGAGTTCGGCGGCCTCGTGGATCTGCTTGTTCGATCCGCCGGTGAGGCTGGCGTTCTGGCGCTTGGCGATATGCGGGCGCGGGGTGTCGTCCACTTCTTCCGGGCAGATGCCTGCCGAGATGTCTTTGGGCAGATCGATCAGCACCGGACCCGGCCGGCCGCTGGTCGCGACGATGAACGCTTCGTTGATGATGCGAGGCAGTTCGCGGATGTCTTTGACCAGGTAATTCCACTTCGTACACGGCCGGCTGATGCCGGTGACGTCGGCTTCCTGGAACGCGTCGTTGCCGATCACCTTGGTCGCGACCTGCCCGGAGATGACGATCATCGGGATCGAATCCATCTGCGCCGTGGCGATCGGGGTGATCATGTTGGTGGCGGCGGGTCCGGAGGTGACGATCGCGACGCCGGGCTTGCCGGTGGCGCGGGCGTACCCGTCTGCACAGTGTCCCGACGCCTGCTCGTGGCGGTTGAGGATGAACTTGGCGGGGGTGCGGTAAAGTTCATCGAACACCGGCAAAATCGCGCCGCCGGGGTAGCCGAACATCACCTCGACCTTGTGCGGGCCGACCAGCATTTCGTGCAGGATCTTGGCACCGGTCTTGCCCTTGAAACGGGGCTTGGCTTCGTTCGTCGATTTCCGGGCGGGGATGGGTTCGTTGATGAGCGTCATGGTTTTGGGTCCGAATCGGTTCGTTTTTTCGATCTTGTAAGGCAGGGTTCACCCCGCCAGCGGTGGAAGGTGGGGATGAACCCCGGCCTCCATAAATCACGGTTCCTAAACGACTAACAGCCAAATTGGGTTCGTTTGGCAGATTTCCGTTTCAGCGTGCGAGGCCGTGAGTTTGGCTTCGTTTGTTCGAATCGCGAGCGAGGACAAGAAACCCGGGTTTGGGTTCGTTTTCTTCGCGGCTCGAATGCTGATCGTGATCTGGGCTGTTAAACGTCGTTCAAATCTAGCGTTACGGGGTGAAATCGACAACGAAAATCGTGATTCCGCGATCGAGAGGAATTCGCCAGCCGGCCGCGGGGGTGATGCGGGGCAAGCGAGTGGGGTAGGGCCGACGGTCAGCGTTCGAGGTTCACAAACGCCATCCCGTCGGCCGGTCGTACAACCACCGTTACGGGAAGAATTTGAAGGCTGAAGTCGGTCATCAGACGAACAAATATAGTAGAAACGCGGGGGGCGGGTCAAGACCGATTCTTCCAAAGCGGTCCCGAGCGTCCCTATCAAAATGCTAACAAATGGTATGGCAATGTCGATTATAAAATGAAGGCCGCCAACCGACTGACCAAAGACCCCGCCGCGACCCCCGCCGCGGCCTGGGCAGCGCGACCCGCCGGATCATATCCGTGTCCAACAGGCGAGGAGTGGCCGAGCAGATCACCTGTTACGCTCCCAAAACGGGTGCGGGCGTGCTGAACCAAGTCCACCACGCCTGTAACGGCCCCGGCCAACCGGGCCCGGAAAGCGTCTCGGTTCCATTTCCCGAACTGCCTGTTCTCGTCCAAACATGCGACAATCGGCCGGGTCAAGAATCATTCGGACCCGTCCCCTTCGGGTTGGTTCAAGGAAGGATAAGATGCTGGATATCCAAAAAGACGCGATAATCGACGCGCCCAAGCTGGAATATCTTCTGACGGCCCGGAAACGTGATGATAAGAGCCGTTTTTTGAGAAGGCTTGGGTTCGCGTCCAATTCGCCGCGCGTGCTAGAGGCCGCGATTCGCCTGCATGCCAGTGCGGGCGAGGCTTTGATGGACGACCAAGATGTGTACGGCGACCGGCTGGTGGTGGTGGCGGAGTTGATCGGACCGACCAACTCGCGTCTGGTTCGTAGCGTATGGATTCGCCGCACAGGCGAAAAGACCGTTCGATTTGTTACACTATATCCCGTAAAGGAAGCGTCATGATTTCGATGTTAAAGCTACACCAACAAGCCGCATTAACGGCGGATCTGCCCGATCGCGGATTGAAGCGCGGCGATGTCGGGACGGTGGTGGAGATTCTGCCGCATCCGCAGGGTGGAGTACGTGGAGTGATGCTTGAGGTTTTCAGTGCGGTCGGCGACACCATCGCGGTTGTAACCGTGCCAGAAACGCAGCTTGAGGCGTTGAGCGCGGACGAGGTCTGGTCGGTTCGTCGCATGGCACGGGCGAGTTAAGCGATGGAACTGAAACTCAAAATTTATCAAAGCAGTACGATTGGTGTGGTGGGAAGATATTGCCATTTGTTTCGCAGATCAAAGGATGCGAACCGCCCGGAGTGTGATGCGTTTGAGTACGGTAACCTCACAGGCAGGCAATACTTTTTGCCGCCGGGTTTCGACGGCGTGCCGTACATCTGCCCCCGGGTTCCGCCCGGCGGCGGCAAGACGTTTATGGGAGCGCGCGCGGTCGGAACGGTCGCCAAGCGGTTGCCGGAGACTGATGCGCCGGTTTGCCTGTGGATTTGCCCGACATCGATTATTCGCGATCAGACATTGCGCGTGCTGAGCGAGAAAACCAACGATCATCACTATATCGCGTTGCGACGGGCGATAGGCCCAGACGTTGAAGTCGCGAAACTTCAGAAGCGAAACAGGGTCGGTTCGTAACTGTTTACCGTCCCGCCGCGATTTTGACCTTCCGCCGCGTGAACGAAGCCGACGCCGACAACGCTGGATCGAAGCGGGGCCGCCGTCAGAGTGTCGGCGTGTTCTTCCGAGTGCAGATGTCATGAATCGAACAGAATCGGTGGGATCGTGAGCGTGCGTCCGTTCACCTGGACGACCGCGTTATCGTCAGGTGAATCAGGTCGCGCGACAATCGACGAGTTCGATGCGCCGAGGAAGCCGTTGATGTCCTGATAGGCCAGGTCAATGATGCTCACTGCGCAATAGAACGTCGTCGGTTCGCTTTGAACTTTCACGCGCGCGGCTCTCTTGCCGGTTTCCGTCGTGCCATCGTACGTGACGGCGAATGAATGCGAGGGTGTTAGCGGATTCGAAATGTGAAGGAACTGGCCGGGGAGATACGCTTGGTATGTGCCGACGTCGGTGTCAATTGTGTCAAACCCTGGAAGCCCGGGCGTAATGTATTGTGATGCAAACCCGTGCGGTGAGTCGGCCCAGCCGCGATCGACGACGACCAGCACGCTCGTGCCGTCGAAGTAGACTTGTCGGGAGACCGTCGGCGACCCCTCCATTGCCTTGTATCCGCGGTGTGCGGCCCCGAAAAGGTAGCCGCCGGCGTAGCGAGAGATTCCGGTGGCCTTGATGTCAGGATTGTGAAGTCCCTCGAGGGCCGCGTGGTTTTGGCCATCAACGACGAGGGTGCTGTGGGCGTTGGTGCCGGTGAGGATGTCGCGCAGGACAGCATCGTCGTAGCTGCCAGGGAACGGATCCTTGATCAGCATGCCTGCGGTCAGGCTCAGCAGATCATAGTGACCGTGCGGGCCACCCTTCGGCCCGGCGTCGAAGGTGATCTGCATGCGATTATCATCCTCTTTTCCCCGGACGATGAAGTATCCGGCATCGGGGAACTCGGCGGCGATGCCGCGTCCCGTGATCGTCAGGCTATCGCTGGTTTCGGCCATGGCGAATCCTTCCTCGCCAAACATCCACAGGTCGCGGCCGGCCGGGCGAATATCGCCGAAGCCAGGGTTGTCGAAGACGAGCCGTGCTTTGAACGGGGAGAGTTGGGCATCTGTTGTGAGGGTGTCCGACAGGGAAACCACGGTCCTATACGGCGTAAAGAAATGCCAGGCTGCTGTGGCCGCGGTGCGGAGCTTACGGAAAATGCTGTTCCGCCAGCGGTCTCCGTTCAGGTTGTCGAGATGGTAGGCATCCATCAGGTCCTCGATTGCCTGCATCGCGTATCCCGGCGATTGCTCAGCATGAGCGCCATCATCGAAGAACTGTTGGGTGAGGCTCATGTAAAGAGTGCCGCGTCCACGCGACTCCCAATGATGCGCGGTCTTGAACTCGGGCATGAACTGCCCCAGTTGCAGCAGCGCCTTGCCCATGGAAAGTTCCTGATTGTTTGAGGCGCGATTTGTCTTTACCGCATACTGGTACAGGTAATCGCCTTGTTGGCCAAGCTGATGAAGCAGCACGGAGTTGGCGCGCGCGGTCCACGCATCACTCGCAAGGGCGATTTGATACGTCCATATCCACGTGTCGAGTCGCACCGCAGTGTCGAACCACCACGCGCGCTGATCCAAACTCGCCCAGTTTGTGGGCGGCCCGCCCGACTGGTTATCCGTGGACCAACTCTCCATTTCACGTACGACTTCCGAAATCCCTTCTGATGTCCCATTCGCTCTCGCGCTGACCGCCAGTGAATACCACCATGAGTGTCGGTTCATCGAATGCAGCGTGGAACGCGACCAGTCGTGGCCTTCTCCGTTCCAGCCTAGCGGTTCAACAAGTGGAACGCCGCTGACCTTCTGCGTTTGAAGGATCAATTCGCCGAGGCCGATATCCTCACCGATCGAGTTCCCTTCGATCGACGCCTGCCGCTGTGCGATGGCGGGAGCGTCTGCACTGTCGAAGAAGAATCGGACATTGCGTCTGTCGCGCATGTAGTGCAGCAGTGAGGCGTCGAAGGCGGCCACATGCCCCGTCAAAAGCGATTGTCCGAGCTCCTCGCGAAAAGAAGATGGCAGATTGGTCATCCTGCCAAGAAGCTGCTCGCGTTCTGGCACGTCGTACCAGTCGTCAAGTACGGATGCGGCAAAATATCGACGCTCCTCCAACCGCTCGATCGGGTGCATAGATCCTCATGGTGTGAATTCAAGTGGTGCAAACTATCGCGCCTCGGTAAGACGCCGAAGAATCTCACCGGTGAGAGGGGCTGTCAATGAATAAAATGCTTCGCGGATAACGTGCAACCAGACCGCGACAAACCACCACGGAGATCTTCTTCCGCCATACCGCCTTGCTCAGGCACCAGAGCGGGGACACAGCGGGGACGCGGGACCAACCTACTGGCTATGACAAAGAGTCGCAGGGATATCATACATGTGGGCAGACCGACGGCTGAACCTGGGCAAGTCGAGGACAGGGGTCAGCGGAACTGACCCTGCCGGGTGAAGGGACGTGTTGAACGCCCGAGTTCCGGCGATTTTTCCGCCGACTTTTGCGGGGGACGGGGCTATAACATGAGGCGCGCCGGTCGTTAGACGGGTGCGTCTGTCTGTGTGGCAGTGAGTTTGCTCGCGTTTCGGAAACGCGAGCGGGCTCGCGGCTACGCGGGGGACAGGCTCTTTGACAATCGAAGAAGGGGGCGGCGTGGTTCTCGGGAATTCCGGCCGGGATGGTGGGGGTTCGGCGGATGTAGCAAATGTAGCAGGCGCGCAAATTCGCGCGGTGAGGTGTCGGCGTTAAGTGGTGGCCGGGCCGGGGGTTGGGGTCGGATCGACATGTGCGCGGAATGTAGCATGCTACATTCGGAGTGCTCCGGAATGGTTGTGCAGGGTGCGTTTCCGACGCACCGTTGGCCGAATCGTGCTCATCGGCGGAACGGGCTACGGTTGCTGGGATCCAAACATTTCGCGAATTGTGTGTGTCGAGCCCCGCCGTTCGGGTAGACTACGTGCCGGTAAGTCAGCAATCAGTATCGATCCGGCGACAGACTTCGACCTTCTGCCCGCAGTTTCCACGCTCGACCTCTCCTACCTTTTCGGGCCGAAACATTGGTCCCTTTCGCACGACCTCGAAAGTAAAAACTCGGGTTCTACGCCTCGATCTCACAGGAGAATCAACATGGGCACGAAGTTGTACGTTGGAAATATGAGCTACGACATGACCAGTTCCTTGCTTCAGGAACTCTTCACCCCGCACGGCAACGTGCGGAGCGCTGAAGTGATCATGGATCGCGACACCGGCCGCAGCAAGGGGTTTGGGTTCGTCGAAATGGAGACGAACGAAGCCGCCGAAGCCGCAATGACCACGCTTAACGGTCAGCAGCATGACGGCCGGGCGTTGACCGTCAACGAAGCCAAGCCCAAAGCCCCCCGCACCGGCGGTGGTGGTGGCGGTGGCGACCGGGGTGGTCGCGGCAAGAGCTGGTAATTGTATTTGCGCCCTTCGGGGCGCTCAGGCGGTTGTGTCTGAAAAGATGCGATCGCTTTTTCTCGCAGCAAGGATGGACTATGGCACTGACTGCAACGCTGATTAACGATCTCATCATTGAACGTCTGACGACGTCCGAACTTCGCCTGTTGGCGCTCACCGTTTCGGTTCGCAAAGGCCTGAGCGAAACGACGATGGTTCGCGGCGATCTCTCCGCGACCGTCCGGGCGGCGCTGCGCCGGCTGGAGTTCTCCGAACGCGTCGTTGAAACCGACGGCGTCTACGCGCTCACCCCGACGATGCGCGATTCGCTTAGCGCCAAACGTCGCACCCCCGTCCGCCAGAGCTGAACGGCGTCTACTCGATCGGCTCGCCCGACGTCGATGACGTGCTGACGCGGTCGGCTTCCTTGCGCAGTACGGTCGCCTGCTTGCTGGAGATCGTCGAGGCCGACTCTTCCTTCGGGACCGAACGCAAGAGCGCGAGCGATCTTCCGTACAGGGGGAACGTTTCCTTCGGGGACCGCACCCGCGCCATCGCCGGCCGATCCGGCTCGGCGGTGTCGAGCAGCGTCTGCCACACCTCCCCGTTGGCGGCGTCGGGAAGCTCGAACGGGATTTCTTGCCAGTAGGCGTTCAGCAAGAGCAGCAGCGTATCGCCCTTGATCGGCTCGCCGCGCTCGTTCACGTCGCCGATCTTGTCGCCCGCCATTCGCAGGCCAAGGCACTGGACGAAACTCGCCCAAGCGTCGTCCCCCATCTCCTTGCCGTACGGTTCCAGGAAGGTGATGTCCCCGATTTCCGACCCACGCAACCGGCGGTCCAGAAAGAATTTCCGCCGCTGAAGTACGGGCTGCTCGCGCCAGATGCGCGAGCACTCGCGGGCGAACTCGAGGAAGGCTTTTTTTTCGTCGTCCAGTTCCCAGTTCAGCCAGGTGAGATCGTTGTCATGGCAGTAGGTATTGTTGTTGCCCGATTTCGCGTGCGACAGTTCGTCGCCGGCGAAGATCATCGGCACGCCCTGGCTGAACAGCAGCGTGGCGAACAGATTCCGCTTCTGGCGCTGGCGCAGGCGTTTGACGTTCACATCATCGGTCGGGCCTTCGACGCCGCAGTTCCAACTGTTGTTGTCGTCGGTTCCGTCGCGGTTGCCTTCCATGTTGGCGTCGTTGTGCTTGTGGTCATAGCTGACCAGGTCAGTCAGGCAGAAGCCGTCGTGGCAGGTGATGAAGTTGATGCTCGCGTAGGGCTTTCGCCCGTCGCGCTCGTACAGATCGCTGCTGCCGGCGAGGCGCGTCGCAAGTTCGCTGACCTTCCCGCTCTCGCCTTTCCAGAACTTGCGCACGGTGTCGCGATACAGCCCGTTCCATTCCGTCCACAGCACCGGGAAATTGCCGACTTGGTATCCGCCCGGGCCGACGTCCCACGGCTCGGCGATCAGTTTCACCTGCGAGAGGATCGGGTCCTGATGGATGATGTCGAAAAACGCGCCGAGTTTGTCCACGTCGAACAGCTCGCGCGCCAACGTCGAGGCCAGATCGAATCGGAACCCGTCGACGTGCATCTCGGTCACCCAGTAGCGCAGCGAATCCATGATCAGTTGGAGCACGCGCGGGTGACTCATGCGAAGCGTGTTGCCGCAGCCGGTGAAATCAAGGTACTTGCGCGGGTCGTCGGCCAATCGGTAGTAGCTGGCGTTGTCGATCCCGCGCCACGAAAGCGTCGGGCCGATCTCGGGGCCTTCGCAGGTGTGGTTGTAGACCACATCCAGGATCACCTCGATGCCGGCAGCGTGAAGCGTGCGAACCATGGACTTGAATTCGGTCACCGATCGCGCGTGCGCGTACCGGCTGGCGTAATCGAGCTGCGGTGCGAGGAAGCCGAGCGTGTTGTAGCCCCAGTAGTTGCGCAGCTCCTTCTCGACCAGCGCCCGCTCATCCAGGTGCTGATGCACCGGCAGCAGTTCGACCGCCGTCACGCCGAGGGATTTGAGGTGGGTAATCACGGCTTCGCTGGCGATGCCGAGATAGGTGCCGCGCTTGGCTTCGGGAACATCCGGGTGGTTCATCGTCAGACCGACGACGTGCGTCTCATAAATCAACGTCTTATGCCACGGCGTGCGCGGCGGGCGGTCGTCGCCCCAGGTGAAGGCCGTATCGACCACCGCGCCCATCGGCGCGAAAGGTGCAGAATCCCGCGTATCAAAGGTCGTGTCCGATTCGCCGTACTTGTAGCCGAAGAGCGAATCATGCCACTTGGGTTCGCGGCCGAGCGCCTTGGCGTAGGGATCGAGCAGGAGCTTGTTCGGATTGAAGCGATGCCCCTTCGCCGGCTCGTAAGGCCCATGCACGCGATAGCCGTACCACTGGCCGGGCTCGACGTCGGGAAGATATGCGTGCCAGACCTGGTCGGTTCGTTCGGGCAATTCAATGCGATCGGTCTGGGTTCCGGTCGAACCATCGAACAAACAAAGCTCGATTTTGGTCGCGTGTTCGCTGAACAGCGCGAAATTCACCCCGCTACCATCCCAGGTCGCGCCCAGCGGATAAGACTTGCCCGGCCAAACACGTTTCTTCATAAACCGTTCCCTGCTCTCTGGATACGCTCTGGTTCTATCGCCGAGAGACGCCCGAGAATAGGGCGACAGGGTATCCGGATGCGGAAATTTTGTGTTGAGCCGCGCTATTACGCCTTTTTCAGGGGTTCGCGGTCGAGGCAAAATACTGCCCGCGGAGCGTGCAGAGCAAGTCCTGCATCGCCTGGCGAAGCGGTTCGGGGATGGCGGGCGCGATCGCGGCCTGGATCGATTCGGCGAGCAGGTCGTCGATCGTCTCCTGCGACCGCTTGACCGCATCGGTCGCCAGCAAATCGCGCCGCAGCGTCTCCGCCAGCGCGATCCCTCTCGCGGCGGGGACGCGCTGGATCGTGGCGACGCGCTGGTCGAAGTCGCTTCGCGCGCCCGAGGCCATGGCGGCGCGGGCACGCAACAGCGTGATCGTCCGCTTGCCTTCCACTAGGTCGCACCCCTCGGATGCCGGCCGGGAGAGGTCGATCAGGTCGTTCTGGAGTTGATAGGCCTGTCCCAGAGAGAGCGCGAACCGCGAAATCGCCTCCCTCGCTGGCGTCCCCAGCCCGGCTAATATCGCGGCGGACAGCATCGGGCCCTCGAACGTGTAGGCGGCGGTCTTCCAGTGATATTCGCGGAGCAGCGTCTGCTCATCGCACTCGCCCAGCGGCGTGTGGGACTGAAGGATGTCCACCGCCTGGCCGAATCCCGTTAGCGCCGCGACCTGCGCAAACAACCTGTGAAGTTCCCGGTACGCCTCCGCAGACACATCCAGATCCGCCAGCACGCGATGCGATGCCGCGTACATCAGGTCGCCGGCGACGATTCCGAGGTTCATGCCGAAGCGCGGCGAATCGCTGTCGAGGCCTTCCAATTGCCGATGTAGGCTCGGGGAGGCGCGTCGCTGATCCGCGCCGTCGATGATGTCATCATGGATGAGCAAAAAAGCGTGAAACAGCTCCCACGCCGCCGCTACGTCGAGCAGAGCGGGTGCCGGGTCATCCGAAGCGCAGTCTGAAGCGTGCCGGTACGTCCACATCGCCAGTTGCGGCCTGATCCGCTTGCCGCCGCGCCGGACGTACAGGCGCATCAATCGTCCAAGCGATGACAGACCGGGTGCCTCCAGCAGCCGCGCTGCGGTCGCGTCCAGGTGCGCATCGAATGCCTGACAGTGTTGATCTGATACGAGGTGCAAACCACCAACCCTTCCCGTTAATGGCCGATTATTCTTAAGGCGGCGCACGAAGGCAAGGATTTAATGGGCGGAAAACATCGCCGAATGCATGGTTCTATAGCTTTGCGCTATCGACTTCGACCAGATGCATCGTTGCGGCTTTCAGGATCGCCTTGGCGTTCGGGTAGCTCAGCCGCGACAGAGCCTGATTCTCATCCAGCCACGCATAGCCGACATGTTCATCCGAAAGCACGATGTCGATCAACGCGGTGCGGGCGAGGAAGAAGACGACCGTCTTCTTGATCATCCCGCCTTTACGGGCACGAAAGAAGTATTCGATCTCATGGGCGAAGCCGTCGATCAGGTCCGCCTGCTCGATCCCCGTCTCCTCACGCAACTCGCGCCGGGCGGCGGTGATGTCGTCCTCCCCGGCCTCGACGTGGCCCTTGGGATAGTCCCAGTGACTGCCGTAATCCAGGAGCAAGTACAAACGTCCCTCGCCCGGCACATCACGAAACAAAACGACTCCCGCGGAACGCTCAATCTTCACGTCAAGCGTTGTAGGCGAGCGAGACAGGGGAAGCAAGATGTTGGGGGGGAGTGGCGAGGAGCGGGTGGGCCGGAGACACGAGACACGAGACAGTAGCGAGTGAATCATTGATCGCGACCACGTCGCACGCGGCACGTCCGTCCCCCTTCGGCAATCGAAAATCGGCATTCGGCAATCCGCCCGGCCGCCCCTCCTTGGCACTTCGTCCCCCCCGCAATTGTCGCCGATATTACTGGTTGTTACGATCTCCCCCCATGGCGAAGCGATCGAAACCGGGGATACCTGCCGTCGCAACGAAACCCGGTAAACCCTCCTCCATCCTCGATACCCGCGTCGTCTATTGCGACGACAACCTCGAATAGCTTCAGAAGCTGCCTCAGACGTATGTTGCTTCTCTACCCTCCGGACGGGGGCGTCACTTCTTCGCCCCGGATCGTCTTTGCCTTCGCTGACCGAAGCCATTC
>JBBQQZ010000081.1:0-11891 GCA_038215325.1 Tepidisphaerales bacterium
GCAAACGCTCACCAACGCGATCAACTCCAATCGCCTCGCGCATGCGTTCCTGTTCACCGGAACGCGCGGGACCGGAAAAACCAGCAGCGCCCGCATCCTCGCAAAATGTCTGAACTGCGAGAAATCCGACAAGCCCACGGCTTCGCCGTGCGGCAAATGCAATTCCTGCACTGCAATTGCAAGGGGCGACGACATTGACGTCATCGAGATCGACGCCGCCAGCAACACCGGCGTCGATAACGTGCGCGAGATTATCGAAAACGCCCAGTTCCGACCCGCCCGCTCGCGGTTCAAGGTCTACATCATCGACGAAGTCCACATGCTCTCCAAAAGCGCATTCAACGCGCTTCTGAAGATCCTGGAAGAGCCGCCGGAGCATGTGAAGTTCATCCTCGCCACCACCGAGGCCGAAAAGGTTCTCCCCACGATCCTTTCGCGTTGCCAGCGGTACGATTTCCGCAACATCCCCACGCGCGAGATCGCGACCCACCTGCGCAGCGTCTGCAAGCAGGAAAAAATCAACGCCGACGAAGACGCGATCCTGCTGGTCGCCAAGGCCGGCGCCGGGTCGATGCGAGATGCGCTCTCGCTGCTCGATCGTCTGCTCAGCGCCTCAGGCGATACGCTCACCAGCGAAACCATCGAACAACTCCTCGGCCTGCCCAAGTCGCAACAGCTTTTCGATCTCGCGCAACTCATCGGCGAAGGTAAGGTGAAGGAGACGCTGGAACACGTCGACGCCATTATCACCCGCGGGCTGTCGCCTGAGACGCTCGTGGCGACGATGATCGACCACTTCCGCAACCTGCTGATCCTCAAAACCTGCGGCAAGAACAGCGAACTCGTCGAAGTGCCCGGGCTGGCGCTGGATGAAATTTTCAAACAGGCGCAACAGTTCGATCCGGTCGTCCTGAGTCAGGACATCGTGATCATGGAAGAGCTGCGTCGCCAACTCCGCTCCGCCAGCGCCGGCAGGGCGTTGATCGACGCGACGATGGTGCGGCTGGCGCTGGCGGCACAATTCAGTACCGTTGAAGACCTGATCGCAGCGACAAATGGCACCGCGGGTGCTGTAAAAAAAAAGTATGAGCCCCATGTAGGGGCAAGTAATGAGGGGCAAGGGGCAAGTGAACCCGAAGCCGCTAGTGCCGAACCGGAGACATTCCAGAGCGTCGAGCCCGTCTCCGCTTTCGACGAAAAAGACGACCTTCCTTCCGTCGGTCGCGTCTGGGAAGGCGGTGGTGCGACTTCCATTTTCAATGCGTTCAAGAAGTCGTCCACGCCCGCGCTAAAGCCGACGGCTTCGCCATCGGTTTCCCGTGTTCCTGAGAGCGACAACCTCGCCCCGGTCGACAAAAGTGATTTCGAGCAACTGATGTCCCGCTTCCACCACGCCGCCGCCGAGCAGGCACCGACGGTGGCGGGGTTTTTGGAAGGCGGGCGGATCATCGCGCTGGAATCGGGGACGGCCACGCTCGAATACCCCAAAAACTACGCCGCCAGCGCCCGCATGCTGGACCGCAACGGCAAGCGCGAGTCGCTCCAGCAAGTCCTCAGTAACCTGATCGGCCAGCCCACCGGCCTCAAGCTGTCGATCTCCGAGCACGACCTGATCCTCGAAAAACCCCCCGAACCCCAACGCCCGCCGCCGCGCTCCAATGCGCCCGCCTCGCACGAAAACGAACCGGTGCCGCAAAACCTGGGCATTCCGGTCACCGAAGAACTCCGCACCGACATCCTGGAGCACAACCCGCTGATTAAATCGATCGCGGAACAGTTCAATGCGCGAATTGTGAAAATCGAATAGGGATCGACGCCGGGACAACAAGGCACCCAGCATTGAAAGCAGAGGATGACCGCAACGCCCGCGCTTTTTTGGGAAGCCCATCTCGTGTCTCGTATCTGCCCCCTCACGCGGCACGCGGCACGAAGCCTGTTGAACTTCCCCCCGCATGCACCGATACTCCCCGCCATGCTCGACGCCCTTAAAAACCTCGGAAACCTCCCCGGACTCATGGCCCGTGCGAAAGAGATGCAGGAGAAGATGAAGCAGGCGGAGGAGGAACTGGCGCGCAAGCAGTTTTCCTCCGACGCCGGTGCCGGCGCGGTCACCGCGATCGTCAACGGGCGGCTGGAGCTGGTGAAGATCCGCATCGACAAAGAGAAGATCGACACCGCCGACGTCGAATTGCTCGAAGACGTGGTCGTCGCCGCCGTCGCCAGCGCGCAGGCGAAGGCGGCGTCGGGGATTCAGGAAGAGATGTCCAAAGTCGCCTCCGGCCTCGGCCTGCCTCCCGGCATGCTGCCGGAGATGTGAGCTGGGGGTTCCTTGCCGACCCGTAGTGCCGCGACCAACTCGAAAATTTGTGGGTGCCACGGCTTGGTACCCCAAGCCGTGGTAGGCTTAAAATTCCGAAACCTTCGCACTTTGCCCGCCTACCACGGCTTCGAGTACGAAAGCCGTGGCACCCGCAATTTTCGAGTGGGTCGCAATACTCCTGAGCGCTGCCGTTCGTCTGCCCTCGCGGACGGATCAAATGACCGCGTCGAGCGTTTCAATGCCGTCGCGCACGTCGATGGAATCGATGATGCCGACGTCCGCGTCGCCGCCGCCGAAGAGTTGGTCGCGGATGGAGTCGCGCGCTTCGAGCCGGTCGTTTCCCGGGCCTGCGTCGAGGTAGTCAGCGCCGGTTCCGCCCATGAGCGTGTCGTTACCGGATTGGCCGGCGAGGGTGTCGTTGCCTTTACCGCCGAGGAGTTGGTCGTTCCCGGAGCCGCCACTGAGCCGGTCGTTGCCCGCCGAGCCGTCGAGGATGTCGTTGCCGGCGTTGCCTTCGAGATAGTCGTTGCCTGACCCGCCGACGACCAGGTCGTTCCCGTCGCCGCCAAACAGCGCGTCGGCTGCGGACGATCCGAAGAGTGAATCTCGGCCGGCTTCGCCATAGACCACCGTCGGCGCGGTCGCGACGCGAACCAGGTCGTCTCCTTCACCGGCAAAGATGCGCCGGGTCGCGCCGGCAAACTGGGTATCGAATGCATCGACACGGTCATTGCCCGCGCCGGCCTCGATGTGCAGCGAGCGGGCGGCGAGGGATGGATCGAGCGTGATCTGGTCGTCCCCGCCGTTGCTCTTGATGGTGAGGAACTGCCCGCCGCGCTCGAGGAAGCTGGCGCGGTCCCCGCCGATCGAAACAACGATCCTGCCGTTGCGAGAACCCACGCCGATCCGGTCGGCCGCATCGGTGCCGTTCACCTCCAGCGTGTTGCCGGCGCGCGAGATGCCGAACTCGCCGAGCGGGTCGTCCGACAGTTTCATAACGACGTTGCCCGCGCCCGTGCGGATGAGCGTGTAAACCGCGTCGTCGGTCGTGGCGCCCGCGATGCCCAGGCCGTTCAGCCCGTCGGTGCCATCGACGCGCGGGTCGGTGGTGGCGATGGCGTCGGCGTCGATGGCGAACGCGGTGTCGATGCCGAAGTCGCCGTTGAGTTTCATGACGGCGGTGTACGTGACGGCGTCTTGGGCGTCGGCGAACCCGCCGACGATGATCGGCGAACCATCGGGCAGCATCGCGAGTCGCGACGCTTCATCCGTGAACGCATCGGGTGACCGCAAGCTGAGCGGCGCGAGCGGATCGACGTCAGCGGCACGGTTCAGCACGGGCTTGGCGTTGCCCGTGCCGCTGAGGGCGTAGAGCGCGTTGAGCGGGCCTTCGCCGTTGTAGAGGACGAGGGTTTGCGTGTCGGGCAGGACGAGCACGTCCGCGAGCGATTGCGCGCCGATGTTCGGCAGCGACACGACGCCGTCGCCGCTGAAGCTGGTGTGCAGGTCGCCTGCGGGGGTGAGTCGGACGATGCCCGCTTCGCCGAGGCCGGATTCGTCGGTGGCGTCGAACGCGATCATCAGACGACTCGCGGGCGCGATGCGGACGAGGATCGTCGGATCGGTCGCGGCGCCGACCAGATCAGTGGTGGCGGGGTGGGTCGACAGGTCGAACACGCCATTTGTCGCCCAGGCGGTGGCAAGGGATCCGTCGGCGTTGAACTTGCGGATTTGCGTGCCGTCCACGGTGTAGATCGCGCCGGACGGATCGATCGCCGCGATGGAGCCGGCGACGCTCGCCACGCCGTCAGCGCTGAAGCTGGTGTCGAGATTCCCGCCTGCGGTCACTCGAGCGACCGCGCCGGTCCCCGCGACCAAGTACTTCCCGCCGGTGAGCGGAACGATCTGGTTGACGCCTTGGCCGAGCGAATCGGGCAGCAGGAGGTGCCCGTCGCTGGAGAAACCGTTATCGGACGTGCCGTCTGCGTTCAGGCGCGTGATGTAGGGATGCGGGTCCGCGAGCGTCGCGGACCCGCCGATCAGCACTTTGCCGTTTGAAGTGGCGATCACGTCGATCGAGGTCGCCAGTGCGTCCGGCGCGTCGTAGCGAAGGATGCCGTCCACGCCAAACGCCCCGTCGGCGACAAAAGCGAGGAGCCGGCGGGGCTCAAGTGCGTCAATTTGTCCAACGTGAGGGAAAACGCGTCCTTGGTTCCGCATCCGTGATCTCCTTATCCGCAGGGGCCTGAAAAGCGTGTTAACTCTCGCCCATGGCGCGAGCTACGGGGAAAGCTATGCCTGTTGTACGGGTTGGCGCGGTGGGGTGACGCGCAATCCCGTCATTCCTATCGGTAAGGTCGGTCGCTCCACAACGTCTTTCTTGTCGGGAAGTTCGCAAACGGCTAACATCCATGCATCTAGTTCGCAGCACAAATGGTTTCGGGGAGTCCGATTACATGAAGTTGATTGTCACAATCCCCGCCCAGAACGAAGCCAAGACGATTGGCGACGTCGTGCGCGCCGTTCCGCATGATATTCCGGGGATTGACCTGGTCGAAGTGCTGGTCTGCAACGACGGTTCGACCGACGCCACGGCGGAATTGGCGGAAGAAGCCGGCGCGACGGTGATCGACATCCACGGCCGGCCGGGCCTAGGACGCGTGTTTCGGACCGGTTTCGAGCGCGCGATGCGCCGCGGCGCCGATATCATCGTCAACATCGACGGCGACGGCCAATTCAACCCCGCCGACATCCGCCACCTCATCCAGCCCATTCTCAACGACGAAGCCGACTTCGTCACCTGTTCCCGCTTCAAAGACCCCGCGCTCCACCCGACCATGCCGGGCGTGAAATTCTGGGGCAACAAGGTCGTCACCAATATCATCAACTGGGTGTGCGGCGGAACCAATTTTTCCGACGTTTCCTGCGGTTTTCGCGCCTTCAACCGTGAAGCCATGTACCGCATGACGCTGTTCGGGCGCTACACGTACACGCAGGAATGCTTCATCGATCTGTTCAGCAAAGGCGTCCGCATCGCGGAAGTGCCGCTGAAGGTTCGCGGCGTGCGCGAGCACGGCAAAAGCCGCGTGGCATCGTCGATCCTCAAGTACGCGACCAACTCCCTGCCGATCATCATCCGCGCGATGCGCGACATCCAGCCGCTAAAATTCTTCGGCGGGATCGCGGGGCTGTTCTTCGTCGTCGGGCTCGTCAGCGGATTGTTCCTGACCGGCTGGTATCTGAGCAATAATTTTAAGACAAGTCCTTTCAGTAGCTTGATTTACATCAGCGGCGCGAGCGTCATCCTAAGCTGCATCTTCGGCGTGCTCGCGTTGCTCGCGGATATGATGGGCCGGCATCGCAAGATCAGCGAAGAGATGCTGTACCTCGCCCGCCGGCGGATCTACAGCAGCAAGCGGACGATCAAGGTTGCCCTGCCCGACGAAAATCACCAAGCCGGCCTGCCCACCCTGAGCGACGCCTGGGCCCCCATCATCCGCAGCATCCGCGGCCACCAGGCGGACCACGAAGCCGGCCACGACCACCACCACGACACCGAAGTCCAAGTCACCCCGGACCGGCAATCCCAAAAAACCGCCGTCTGATCCACACCGATCACGCCACCCGGCTCGGCGGGACCAGTGCGATCGTTTCCCGGGCAATCAAAGCGGGACAGTCCCGCTCTGATTTGCCGAAAACGTAACTGTTTACCGCCATAAATTCGCTGGTTTTCGGCGTCTTTGGCGAGCCATTCGTTGCGGATGGCAACGGACGGACATCGAGAAGCACCAGAAATTCGCTACTTGCTCGATCGGGACGGTAAACAGTTACCCGAAAACACGCGTTGAATAAGGTGCGGCAACCTGACGCCTTGCAGTTTGCGATAGGGAGGCTAATTTTTCTAGTTAAGGCGTCGAATGTCGACGCTGCCAACCATCAGCAAGGGAGTGGATCATGGGGCATAGAATAGCAACTGTCGAGCATCTTGAAGCACGCAAACTCTTCGCGAACGCGGTGTCAACTCCGGCTCCAGATATCGTTGAACTCGTACGTGAGGGCCAACGTTTTAAAGTCGTTAAGGACCAGTGGGTCATCACGCTGTCGTCGGAGTTCGCGAAAAGTGGCACGGACGGGAAGGCGGAAATTAGCAATGCGGTTTCAATCGACGGTTTAGGGGGCGAGTTGGCTGCGCAGCCTTCATCCGAGCTGAGCGATTTGCTCGCTCGAAGCGGAAACGGCCTCGTCTTCGACCGTTATCTCGGCTCGGCGGACACTTTTCAGCTAAGCGCCCCAGGGAAGACCTACGACGACTTGGTCGCGGATTTTAAGTCATCCCCGGAAGTCGTCTCAATTGAGCCTAACATGGTGTGGGAGCTCGCAGGTGCAGCCCCGAGTGAGATTGCAGACCCCAACAATCCCAACGGATCGAATCAGTATTGGTACAACAAGCTCGACATGATGAACGCGTGGGACTTCACAAAGGGGTCTGCGAATGGAGTCGTCGCGCTGCTGGATACTGGCGTCAACCGCAACCACGAAGACTTGTCGGCGAATGTCTACAAAAATGCCAGTGGGACGGCGACTGGTTTCAATGCGACAACGACCGCCGGAACAGTATTTGTAACCGGAACCAGCAACGAATCCCACGGCACGCAAGTGACGGGAGTATTAGCAGCAGCGGCAAACGGCAAGGGGATTGTTGGTGTCAATCAGCTAGGGAAGTATTACCCGGTTCGGGTAACAACTCACAATAGCGACGACACCGAAAGCGCGATTTATTCAGCTATCGTCGCTGGTATCGGCCACGTGAATGCGCTGTACGACAGTGGTGTCAACGTTCGCGTGATCAACGCCTGCGTTGCTGGGAAAAACTGGCCGCAAGACGGCAATACCATTTCCAGTCAAACAGCGCTCTCGACGAAGATCGACCAAGCAAAGGATCGAGGGATTCTTTTCGTCGCAGCGGCGTACAACTTTGATGAAAATCTGGACACGCTTCCATCCGCCCATAACTGGTATCCGGCTGCCTTGACCAATCCAAATGTCATTACGGTTGGCGCGACGCAAAGCAATGACCAATTGGCACAGTTCGTTGGTACGTACGGGCAAAGCGGCTACCGCGCAACGAACTACGGTCTGGCAAGCGTGGACCTTGCAGCGCCTGGCAAGGACATTAAAACGACGAACGTTGATGGCGGTTATCTCGATAACGTTTGGGGCACGTCTATGGCGACGCCGATGGTCTCTGGAGCCATCTCACTTGCACTTGCGATCAAGCCCGATCTGACGTACCAAGAGATCAGAAATACGTTGCTGTCGGCATCGTCGCTCGATCAACTGCCGGCCGATACGCGATCGCCGACACGGCAGATCGCGGGCGCGACAAGCTCGTCGGCTGGGCGTCGGCTGAATGTCAACAAGTTCCTCACCAATATCACCAACTCAGCGATCACACCTTACAACTACAAGAATGTTGTCCTCGGCGATACTGGCGGCAACCCCACTAATGACGTTTTCTACGTCGACAAAGTCGGATCGTTCGTCAAGGTTACCAAACCTAATGGGACTGTGCTGTTGAGCATACCCAATCCTGCAGCGGGTGACCCACCGGATTCAATCGCGATCTTTGGTTTGGCGGGTGACGATCATATTCTGGTCAGGGATGACCCTGCCGACGGCACGGATAACATTAACGTGGCGGTCTACATCAACGGCGGTCGCGGGAACGACGAGATTCACGGTAGCCAGAATAGCGACACCCTCCTCGGGGAAGACGGCAACGATTCGATTTACGGCTTCAACGCCTTCGACAAAATCTACGGCGGCAACGGCAACGACCGCATTTACGGCGACGACGGCGTGACGGCCACCACGGGCAACGATTCCCTCTTCGGCGGTGAAGGAAACGACACGCTATACGGCAACAATGGAAACGACGTGCTTCGCGGTGAGGGAGGAGCAGACTACCTCTATGGTGAGGGCGGAAATGACACGCTTCGTTCCGCAGACAGTTCTGCTTTGGATCGCGTTTACGGCGGCAGTGGCACCGATTACTCGCGTGTTTCGTTAGGAGAGCGAGATTCGGGCGACTGGTATGAAGTAGCGACGGTAGAGTTCTATGCTTAGACAAAACGGTTTCGCTTATTCGACCCGGTAATCGTAGGATCGAATGAGGTTAGAGATCTTCGAATCACGTCAACTCTTCAGGGGCCTGACGTCGGTCATCGGGGATACGCTCACGATTTTTGGAAGAGCGGGGACCTCGTTAAGTTCAGATGATCGTGTTCGCGATGCTTTTTTGCATGTGTCAGCGGAGTGAAAGTATGAACATCGAGTCCTTCGAACCGCGTCGCCTTTTTGCCGTATCGGCCGTGCTTGCCGACGGAGTACTCACGGTTACCGGCACCGGTCAGGCCGATGTAATCGAGTTCGCCTACGGGAGAAACGCGTTTATGATGATCGCCAACGGACGATCGTCCACCTTCCCAACGCGCGAGGTGAAAGCGATCCGCATTGATGCCCGGGCTGGGGACGACACGGTTCTTTTGGGCAGGCTGCCGACCCGGGCTTCCATCAACGGCGGCGACGGCAACGACCGCCTCGGCGGCGGGGCCGGGGACGATACGATTCTTGGTGGACGAGGCAATGACACGATCGCCGGCAATCTAGGGGTGGATTATCTCGATGGCAACGCCGGGGATGATCTGCTGGTTGACGATACGTCGGTTTCCGTTGTGCATGGCGGCGGAGGGTTTGACACGGCAAATTTGCAGGGCCTGCCGCTTACGAGCGGCATCGAAGATCTACAAATAGACGATGGCACGGGTAGCGTATCTCCGGGCACGATCAAGACCATCAACGGGCGGCTGATTCTTACTTACTTGTATGGCAAAGATACTCAAAACGAACGCAACGACTTCAGTGCACCGATGCCCGGACCGAATGGTGTTTTAAGAATCGTGCGGACACAAAACAACCGTTTGGTTTCAGGCCTGGTTTACTTTGATACAGTGCAGCTCGATATCACGGGTGCTGATCGGGCCGGTTTGGTCATAGAGACACTTTCTTACAATGGCTTGCCGGATACTATTTCTTCCACAAGTGTAATCTATATTCCGCAATAGCCTTGCGTGTCCCCATGTCGTCAATCATCGGCAAGTGGAACAGGGTCGGTTCTTGTTCTTGTCGTCGCGGGGTGGCTACGAAGAAAAATTCGGCGGCGCTGCGCGACTGTCGTGACAAATGCGCAGCGCGGGGGTCTATATGGAGAGCCCGCGCGCTGCGGGATTTGGTCGCGGGAAATGGGATTGGAGAACATATGGACGGCCACCTGCTACAAAATGCTACAACGGCCGAGTGTGCGGTGGCGACGACGGGGAATTTTCTGTGGCCATTGATCTCGTCACCCAATCCGGCTGGGCGGGACCAGCGCGATGGTCGTCGCGTCGGGGGGGTACGTCGCGAGGCTCGCCCAGTTGGGCGTCATGTCCTGCTCGCGGAAGCTCTGGCCGTACATGGTGTAGAGGGATTCGACGATCGTCTTGACCTCGCGGCCTTGCACACTCGTTTCGTCCTCGCGTTTGACGCGTCGGACGACCAGCGACAGCGGGATCGGATGCGGTCCGCCGGCGGCGTCGATGACGGGTGGGGCGCGGAAGTCGGGTTGGAGGTAGTGGATCGTCGACGGATCGACCTTCACGAACCCGACTTTCTCGTACGCGACCAGCCGCTTGAATCGATCGGGATACGCGGCGTCGGCGGGCTCCATTTCCGCGACCAGCGTGATCGGCCGGGGCGCCTGCTTGGCGCGGCTGAGACATTCACGCGCAGTGCGGATCGGCATCGCCCGCATCCACCCGGCCAGCCCGTTGCCGCGATAGCGGGGCATGATCAGCAGGTGCGAGAGGTGGACGGTGACGGGCTCGTCGGGATTCGCCAGATCGACGATGGCGGTGTGATCGCGCACCGCGGCGAGTTCGTCGTCGCGCATGACGACGACCATCTCATACAGCATCGCATGCCGCGCGATGGGCCGCTCGGGCATCCACGCCATGCGCTGTTCGATCACCGCCCGCTGCTCCATTTCGCCTTTGTCGCCAAACTCGTCCCAGAGCGCGGCGTAGCCGAGACCGAAGCGCGGGTGGGTGGTGGAATCGATGAAGCTGATGGTGAAGCCGGTCCAGTCAAAATCGCTCGGGAAGTGGAACAGGGTCGGTTCTCGAAACGATCGAGAACCGACCCCGTTTTTATCCAAAGACCATTCGGATGGAACGCGGAGTTGCGAAGAAGCGACGGCTGGAAAGCCAGTAGCACGGGCGTCCCGCCCGTGGTTTGAGTGGATCGAGAAGCTCACGGGCGAGACGCCCGTGCTACTTTGGTTTGACCTTCGCCTCTTCGTTACTTGGCGTTTAATCCAGGTGCATGACTCTTCTACCATTCGCTCGCGTGCGACGACGCAGAAACAGAATCGGTTATCGGATTAATCAACGGAACTGAAGGGGCGCGAATTTGAACATCTCCGCTCACCCGGCCGGGCGGTGGGCGGAGTTATCATATCAGTTCGCGGGCAAGCAATATGAGAATGGCCCGGTGCCTGCGGGGCGGGGGACGCGAGAGGAATCGGGGGGGGCGGCGACAGTGCCAGGCGGCTGCGGGGTGAGTGCGGGACGTCGGCCGCGAAAAAAAGACGGAAAAACGGCTGAAAAAACAAGCGGCGATGCGCGATTGTCGTGACAAATGCGCAGCGCGCGGGGTCTATATGGAGGCGGGGCGCGCCGGTGCCGGGGCGTGCAGCGAGAAGGTTCTTTGGTGATTCGACGCAATCCCGGCCGGAATGGTGGGGGATTGTGGGAATGTGACAAATGTAGCGCACTCAAAAGTGCGCTCGCGTGCGGCCGCGGAGCGGGGGAGTTGTAAGTGTCGGTGGCTGCGAAAGTTCCGGACGGTTGGGGGATCGCAGCGGACGTAGCGCGCAATGTAGCGCGCAATGTAGCGCGCTACATCGTCGTGCGGACGATCTGAGGGATCGGGCAGAAGGAGTGTCATGCTGAGGACAATCCAGAAGAATCCACGTCCTTCTGGTACCGAGCAGATCCTTCGCGTTCGCTGTGGTGAACGGGTAGGTGCGAGGCATGCCTCGCCCGCGCGTGAGTAAGCCGTTGTTACCCGCGAGACTTCGGGCGACGCGTGCGTCGCCGTTGCAGCGATCGTCAAACGTGGTTGAACGAAGGCTCGTGGGGAGTGCGCGTGAAAGCGAGGGGGAGGTTGGTCAGCCGATCCGGGTTGGCGCGACCCGGGATCCCGGAACCCGTACGCTTGTCGTTGCAGCGGCGTGATACAACAGACTGGTGGACATGGGCTTTTCTCCTTGAAGTTTCGCAACTCCAAAGGAGACGGCCCTGTCCACATTTTTTCAAGTCCAGGTGCGCACAAACCGGATGAACCCTATTTCCCCGCCTCAATCAAAGTGCCCGTCCGTTGCTTGAGTTCGCCCTGGGTAAGCGGCGAAGCCGGGTTCTGGACGATGATCTGATACCAGTGACTCGGGTTCCCATTGTGCGAAAATGCCGCG
>JBBQQZ010000082.1:0-11875 GCA_038215325.1 Tepidisphaerales bacterium
GCCGTGGGCTTGTCGGATTTCTCGCAGTTCAGACATTTTGCGAGGATGCGGGCGCTGCTGGTTTTTCCGGTCCCGCGCGTTCCGGTGAACAGGAACGCATGCGCGAGGCGATTGGAGTTGATCGCGTTGGTGAGCGTTTGCGCAACGTGGCTCTGTCCGATGAGTTCATCGAACGTGTTCGAGCGATAACGTCTTGCCAGAACGGTATAAGCCATAACGCGAGACGCATTCTAGCAGAATGGAACCGCAGATAAACGCCGGTGAACGCAGATCAGATAATTCCGATCCGCGTTCATCGGCGTTTACCTGCGGTTCCCTTGTTTTTTATCCACCGGTGCTGAATTCGATCAGCGTCATGGTCGAGGTGGATTCCATGCTTCCGGTGGTTTTGGCTTCGGTTTTGACCATCCCGCCGGGGACGTCGGGGCACGCCCACATTTTGGCGACGCTTTTGCTGCCGGCCTGTTCGAAGGTGGTTTCGGTCACCTTGCAGTCGAACGATTTACCTGCGGCCGTGATTGTTTCTTCGCTGGTCTTGGATTCCGCGGTCGGGGCGGGCCCGTTTTTCGGGTCGATATTGACCTTTTCGACCTCCGCAGGCACGTCGCGTTTCTGCGGGGGCATCGCCATCTTCTGGCCCATCATCTCCATCTCGACCGTCGTCTCCACCACCGCCTTGTCCGCCGACAGTTCCAGCAGCTTGTTAACGATCACCTGCTTGCTTTCCTGCCCGGCGGCGATGGTCTTGCCCTCGATCTTCGCCATCGCGCCGACCTTGAACTTCGCCCACATTTCATACTCAGGGTTCTTGATCTTCTCCGCCATCGCTACGCCGCTCATCATGCACAGCGCCGCGGCGCAACACGCCAGGGATTGACCGAATCGAAACATACCGACCTCCGGATGAAAACTCTGCTCGACGCCGTATGCGAACATTCGCACGCGGCGGGTAACTGTATGACAGTCGAAACCACAATACGTGAGAAATCATCTCAGGAAAATCGCCCAGACGATCACGAGGATCGGCAATAGCACCGGCGCCGAATAGACGAAGATGTAGCCGAAAAAGCTCGGCGTCGGCGCGCCGGTGTGCTCGGCGATGCTTTTGACCATGAAATTCGGGCCGTTGCCGATGTAGGTCATCGCGCCGAACAGGACCGCGCCCATCGAAATGGCGATGAGATAGCGGTTGAGCTGGCGGTCGCCGAAGAGGAACCCAACCCGCACTTCCGCCGACGAGAGCGTGCCGGCGTTGACGCGGTCGCCGTGATAGCGGACCAGCGCCTTGATCGTGTCGCGGAGGGTGGTGGCCTGGGCGTCGGTCAGTCCGGCCACGTCTTCTTCGGTCACGACGTGGCCGCCGCGCTTGGCGATCGCGACGGCGCGTTCGACCACGGTCTTGTCGAGCGATCCGATCTGGGTTTGCAGGAACGTGAGATACGTCGGCGCGTTATCCAGCACCGCCGAGAGCGAGCCGCTGAGGAAGTAGTACTGCCCGGGCGTCTTGAGGGGCAGTTTTTCGGAGTTGTGGTAGAGGTAGTCCAGCGCCGGGACCATGGTGAGGAAGATGCCGATGAAGAGGAACGCGACTTCTCTGATCGGGGCGTAGTTGAAGACGTTTTCGCCATGGACGCGTTTGGGCGTGGTGGCGAGCGAGGCGAACGCCGCGACCGCCATCAGCATCTCGCGCCACGGGCCGTGGAAGACCGCAGAGTTGAGCTTTGCATGCCCGAGAATGCCCACGAGGATCAGCGTGATGAACAGCAGGTTGGTCCCGCCATAAAAACTGACCGCCGGACCGAAGTCATTGTCGTCGTCGGTCTTCTTGGCGCGATCGTCCTTGCGCGCCGCGATCGAGTCGATGACGAAAAACACCGCCAGCAGCAAGCCGATCACCACCAGCCAAATCTGCCAGCAATGCTCGAACACCCAGAAGAACGGCACACCCTGCAAATACCCGAGGAACAGAGGCGGATCGCCGATCGGCGTGAGCGAGCCGCCGGCGTTGGCGACGACGAAGATAAAGAACACCACGTGATACGCGCGCAGGTGTCCCTTGTTCATGCGCAGGAACGGGCGGATGAGCAGCATCGATGCGCCGGTGGTGCCGAAGATATTGGCGATCACCGCGCCGATGAGCAGCAGGACGGTATTGGCCCAGGGGGTTGATTCGCCGCGCACGCGGATGACGATCCCGCCGGAGACGACGAACAGCGACCCGAGCAGGAAGATGAAACTGATATACTCCGCCGCCGCCTTGGCGATGTTTCCCGGGCCCAGGGGCACGAAGAGCAGATAGTACGCCGCCACGAACACGCCAAGCCCGATCGCGACCTTGGCGTAGTGGTGTTCCCACCAGTGTTTGGCGATGAAGGGCATGGTCGCGATCCCGCCGAGCAACAGCGCGAACGGGATCATCCACGGCCCGGCGATGACGGCGTGTTCGGTGTCGTGGTAGGTATGCTCGAGATAATACTGCGTCCAGGCGAGCGCGATCGCGACGACAAACCCGATGACCTTCGTCATCGTGCTCAGCGGCAAGGCGGCGGCCTCGGGGTATTCGTAGCCGGGGGCGTGGGCGTCGGGGTGAGAAAGGTGCAAAAGCGGCTGCCGGGGCTTGCGAGCGTCGGTCATGAGATCCTTCGAAGGCAATGGTTCGCAGCCCGTTGTAGTCGCCGCGGTCCGCGTTTCAACTAAACCGGCCGGGATGTGACGAAAAACTGTCCGCCGGCGCACGCAGATCCGTTCCCTCTCCCATGGATAGATGGGAGAGGGAGTGAAACGTAAGACCAGAAATCTGCTAAGATGCTCCGCTTGACCCACGAAACGACCCATCCCGTGAACCCCGAACTCCTCGCCCCCGCCGGCGATTGGGACGCTCTGAAGGCCGCGGTTGCCAACGGTGCCGACGCGGTTTATTTCGGGCTCGAAACCTTCAACGCCCGCTTCCGCGCCCACAACTTCACCACCGAAGAACTGCCCGACGTGATGGATTACCTCCATCGACACAACGTCAAAGGCTTTCTCACGTTCAACACGCTGGTGTTCTCCGACGAACTGCCCGACGCGCTGGACTACATCCACGCCATGGCCGGCGCGGGCGTGGATGCGGTGATCGTGCAGGATCTAGGCATTGCCCGGCTCATCCACCAGATCGCACCGACGCTCCCGATCCACGGCAGCACGCAGATGACGCTGACCGAGCCGCGCGGGATTGAGTTCGTCCGCAAGCTGGGGGTGTGCCGCGTCGTTTTGGCGCGGGAACTGTCGGTCGATGACATCCAGAAAATCACCGCCGGGACCGACATGCCGGTGGAGGTGTTTATCCACGGGGCGCTCTGCGTCGCCTATTCCGGCCAATGCCTGACCAGCGAATCGCTCGGCGGACGCTCGGCGAACCGCGGGCACTGCGCCCAGGCCTGCCGGTTGCCGTATGACCTCATCGTCGATGGACAAAAACGCGACATGGGGGACGTGAACTACCTCGTCTCGCCACAAGACCTGGCGGCGTATGACATGGTAAGCAAGCTGGTCGATATCGGCGTGGTGAGCTTCAAGATCGAGGGCCGGCTGAAGACCGCGCACTACGTGGCCGCGACGTCGCAGACGTATCGGGCCGCGATCGACGCCGCGATCGCAAATCGTCCGTTTAAGATCACCCCCGAACAACGCGGCGACCTCGAACAGGTCTTCTCGCGCGGGCTGGCGACCGGGTTCCTCGCGGGCGTGAATCATCAAAAGCTCGTCCCGGGACGCTTCCCCAAATCGCGCGGGCGAAGGTTCGGGACCGTCATCGGGCGCACCGGCAACGGTCTTATCATCGAGCCCGACAACAACGTGGAGCTGAAAACCGGCGACGGCGTCGTCTTCGACGAAAGCCACCCCGAGCGCGACGAGCTCGGCGGGCGGATCTACGCGATCAAGCCGCAATCCAAGGGCCGCCTGCTCATCGAGCTTGGCAGGGATTTGCCGATCATGAATGTCGCGATCGGCGCGATCGTCTGGAAGACCGACGACCCGGTCGTCCGCAAACGCCTCGAACAATCGTTCGCCAGGGACCGCGTCGTCCACCGCACGCCGGTGAATATGACTGTCGTCGCCCGCACGGGACAACCGCTGCGCCTGACCATCACCGACGGCCAGCACGACGCGTACGCCGAAAGCGAAATCAAGCTCGCCAAGGCCGACCAATACCCCGCCACCGAACGGCTGCTGCGCGACCAGCTCGGCATGCTGCTGTCGACTCCATTCGAACTGCGCAATCTCGACTGCACGATCGAGCAAGACCCGATCACGCCCAAGCCGGTGCTGGCGGACGTGCGCAAGCGCGCGGTCGAACAGTTAATCGAGCGGCGCAAACGCTCGCACGCGATCGATGTAGAGGCGACGCACGCGTCGCCCGATCGAGTCGGTGCGCGTGCCTCGGGCGACGCATGCTTCGCCACTACCCTACTGCACGTCATGGCGCGAACCGTCGAGCAGGTTGAAGCGCTGCTCGCGCTCGACGAAAAACCCGCGTCCATCTACTGCGATTTCGAAGACGTGCGCCGCTATAAGATCGCCGTCGATCTGTGTCGCATGGCGAATATGCCGATCGCCGTTGCGACGATGCGGATTCTCAAGCCCGGCGAAGACGGCTGGCTCAAGCACATCCTCGACTGCAACCCCGATCAGGTGCTCGTCCGCAACCTCGCCTCGATCCACTACTTCCAGACCAACGCCCCGCACTTGCCCCTCATCGGCGATTATTCCCTCAACGTCGCCAACCACCTGACGGCGGACGTTTTCCGGGAGACCGGGCTGCTCCGCGTCGTCCCCAGTTACGACCTGAACTGGAAGCAGATGTCCGCCATGCTCGCATCGTTCGACCCGGCGTTCTTCGAGTGCGTCATCCACCAGCACATGCCGATGTTCCACATGGAGCACTGCGTCTTCGCCCACACCCTCAGCAACGGAAAAGACTACCGCGATTGCGGCCGACCTTGCGAGACGCACCAGGTCGATCTGCGCGACCGCATGGGCCAACCCCACCCCCTGATCCCCGACGCCGGCTGCCGCAACACCCTGTACAACGCCGCCGCCCAATCCGGCGCGGAATATGCGCCGAAGATGCGCGATCTCGGCATCACGCACTACCGCGTCGAACTACTTCGCGAAAAATCCGCCGACGTCGCGCCCTTGGTGCAGAAGTATCAGGACATCCTCGCCAACCGCGTCGAAGCCCGCGTCGCGGTGAAATCACTTCGCGTGCTGAACCAACTCGGCGTCACGCGGGGAACACTCGACCGGGAATAGAAGATCAGCCATGAATGACACGAATGGGCACGAAAAGAATTGAACCCTCTGAATAACTCTGGCTATTGCGCAAGTTGTCATCCTGAGGTACTCCGAAGGACCTAGTCTGCCCGCAAAAGGCTCGTAAATCACGTAGTCGAGTCGATGCTTCGGAGTACCTCAGCATGACATTCTGTAGAGAATCAGGTTATTCACAGGACTCAATTACCTTTATTCGTGTCCATTCGTGTCATTCGTGGCTACTTCTTTTTTGATCACGCGACGACCGGCTTGCGCTTCGACCGCTTGATCAACTTCCACGCGCCCCACAGCACCAGCAGCCACGGTGCGACCAGGCAGACGCCGATGATGATCAGTTGCAGACTCCAGGCGAGCCCGCGCAGGCTGGTCGATAGCCCGTCACGGATGCTCGACCAGACGCCGGCGTCTTTGCCGATCAGTGCTGAGCCTTCGCTGAGGCTCAGATCGAAGCGGCTGCGCGAGAGCGCGCCGTCGGGGGCCTGGGGGTTGGAGGTCGTGTTCATCGACCAGATTTCGCCGGTGGTGCGCAGGTCTTTGATGATCTGCGGCGCCTTGTCGCGAGGCACATCGAACACGACGCGCGCCGAGTTTCGGCCGTGGGGATCACGCGAGACGTTCTGGTCGATCACGCGCCCGCCGAGTTGTTCCGCCAGCGCAATGAAGCTGGCCTGAACGCCCTCGGCACCTTCCACATTCAACGTCGCGCTGGTCGTCTGCCTTGGCGGGAGACGGTCGGCGGGGAAGAGCGTGAGGTTCAGCCGCAGTTTGCTGTCCAGCGTGTTCTGCGTGTCGTTCGAGCGCTGCACGGCGCGGGTCAGCACCTCGCCCGAGTCGGCCAGCGCCTTGTCCCATTCAGGTTGATTGGCCCGAGGCAGTTCCAACTGCAACACGCCGGAGATGCGGTCGCGATCGCCTTCGACGACGTTGGATTGCAGCACCCGCGCCCCGGCCTTCTGTGCGATCTCCAGCAGCGCCTTATGCGCACCGGCCACGTCCTTCGCTGCCAGTTGCAGCGTCGCGGTTTCACGCGCGGGCACCGATTGCGCGGAGATGATCCGGAGCGAAAAGCCCTGCTTGGCGGTGGTGACGTTGGCGGTGTCGGGGTTGTCGGTCAGTTGCAGGTTCATGACCTCACCGACCGTCGCAAGCGACGTCTGCATGGCAGCCGCCTGGGCGGCGGGAACTTCGATTTGCAGCGTCGCCGCCACTTCATCCTGCTTCGGTCGCTGGAGACTGGAGTTGACCACCCGCCCGCCGGCCTTTTCGACGGATGCCATCACTTCGCGATAGCGTGCCTGCACGTCATCCGCGGCGATCGTCGCGCTGGTCGTCAGACGCGGGGCGACGTTGGCGAGGTTGTACAGCGATACCGTCAGCCGCGTCGGCTTCTTCTCGATATGCGCCCCGGGCACCGGCGTGCCGGTCCCGTCGACGGTCGTCTGTCGTCGATCGACATCCAGCCGCGCGACCTTGCCGAGTTGTTTCAACCGATCAACCAGCGGACCTGATTGCTCCGGTGCCACTTCCGCGACGATCGTGGCGGCGAACTGGCCGGCGTCCAGCTTCTTCAAGTCGCTGGTGATGATCCGGCCCTTGGCTTCGTCGATCGCCTTGATGAGTTCGGCGCGGGATTTTTCGACGTCCTCGGTCTCGACGCCGGCGTTGACCGATTCGGTTTCGACCGACGCGGCGCTGGCCTTGATATCGCGCTCCTGCAGCGCGACGGTGAGGGTGCTGAGGCCGATGAGGTTGTCGTAGTAACGCTTTTCGCCTTCGAGTTTCTCGATCTTCTCTCGCCACGTCCCCAGTTCCTTCTCGGCCGCGAGCAGGTCTTTGATCGCGCCCTGGCCTTTCTGGATCATCTCGAGCAAACGCCCTTCCATCGCCCGGGCGGCGCGGAGGCCCGAATCGATGTCCGAGTACATTTTGCTGACGTCCTGCGCGCTGATTTTCTGCGACTTCAGATCGCCCAGCCCGCGCAGCTTGAGCACAAACGTATCCAGCCGCTCCGGCTGGATGCGGAGCGTGATCGCGCCGCGCGTTTTGCCATTGGGCAGCTTGGCCGAATCGGTCGACGCAACGAACCCGCCGTCTTCGATGATGAGCTTGGTGATGGTCATCAGCGCGGTATCGAAGGAATCGACCTCAAACTCGACGGTGCCGGAGCGGATGACCTTTTGTCCCGTGAAAAGCGGCGCGGGGTCGGTCTGCGCCGACGGGCCATCCGCGGGCTTGGGGATCGCCACCTCGCCGCCGGCGACAAGGACGGGGGTAGGTCTATTGGCCGGGGCGCGATCGCCACCGACTTCGCGATCCACGACCGCGCCTCGGGTCGGCTTGAGGTCCAACTCCTTCAGCACTTCTGCTGGCGGTGTCACAGCACGGCCGAACTTCCCGGGTTGGAAGCGGTGATCGAGGCGTATTCTCCAGCCTGCCTCTGCTTCGCCGAAAAAGTCCCCGTCGCCCCCTCCCCCACCCCCAGCACCTTCGGAGGATGTTGTGAGCGAGAAATCGGGCGAGACGCTGGAGGCCGGCGCAATGCCAGGGGCCGGAGTCTCGGTTGATCCGTTGATGCCCAGCGGAAGTTCGGGCGCGTTCGCGAACTCCGACTTTAGCTTGGCCTCCGTGCCGGCCTCTTTCTGGACGTATCCTGCGACCGTCGTCCCGCCCACCAACAAGGTTCCGCCCATGTAGTACTCGCCGGTGCTTTGTCCTGTCGCAGACTCATTTGATAAGACCCGAAGCTGTCTCCCTAAATCGTGAAGACTCGCCGCCGTGCTCAGCGCCGACTGTCCGCCGTTCATCTGCCGATCCGCCACATACCCGAACGCGCCCAGCAGCCCGATCGCCACGACGGCGGCGGCGGATTTGATCACCATGGGGTTGATGGAGAATCGTAGGCGGCTTCGGCGGGTGAGGTTTCGCGTGATGCGGGCGTCGAGGTCCGCCGGGGGGGCGAAGTCCTTGAAGACGCCGGTCAATTTCTCATCCAGCGAACGAAGATCATCAGGCAGGTCGGCGGTCATGGTTCACCTTCAAATCAAAATGCTTGATCCACGAATCTGCACGAATCGACACGAATGGAAACCAAAAAGAATTGTGAGCCGCAGATGGACGCAGATGAACGCAGATAACAACCAATGCATTTCATCTGCGTTTATCTGCGTCCATCTGCGGCTCACTTGTCATTGCCTTCATTCGTGTCGATTCGTGAAGATTCGTGGACTCATTCGTCTTTCAGTTTCTCTCTCAACATCTCCAACCCGCGGTGCAGCACGCCGCGGAGGCTGCCGTTGGTGAGCGCGAGTTGGCGCGACATTTCGTCGTAGTCGGCACCGGCTAAATACCTCAGCGACAGCGCCTGCTGGTATTGCTCGGGCAGTTCCCGCATGGCGGCGAGGGCGCGGGCGGATTGTTCGGTGCTGGAGGCCTGGTCGCCGGGGGAGGCGTCGGGGGTGACGGCTTCGTCGGCATCGTCAAGCGAACCCGGCGCGCCCCCCATCGTGCTTCGCTTCCGCCGGGCGGCGTGTTTGTACGAATCGATCCGCACGCGCTCGGCGATCGCGATCAGCCAGCTTCGGAACGTCCCGGCCTCTTTCAGCGACGCGATCGATCGCCACGCCCGCAAATACGTCTCCTGGACCAGATCCTCCGCCAGTGTTCGGTCGCGGGTGTGGAGCACGAGGTGCGCCCAGACCAGCCGGCTGGTGCGCTTCACCAGCAGATCAAACGCCGGCCGATGACCGGCGATGGCGAATTGGATCAGGTCGTCGTCCGGGGTGCTCAAATCTCGTCTCCCACGCATCATTAGACGACAGTTGGACGCCGGGCGCGCGCGGAAGTTCCGGATTTATGGATGCAGAGGGTAGATCCACGAATCTTCACGAATCGACACGAATGAATCCGCAGACAAGAGAGGTTGAACCGCAGATTACGCAGATGACGCAGATTAAGACCAAGGCATTTTTCTTCATCTGCGCAATCTGCGTAATCTGCGGTTACCCCGTCTTCATTCGTGTCGATTCGTGCAGATTCGTGGATCAAACCCGCGTTAGTTCGTGCGGGCGAGCGTGGTGATCTGGGTGTCGCTGAGGATGGCGCGGACCTTGTCGGCGGCGTCGCGGTAGGCTTCGACGGTCGGCTGGAGCGCTTTTGTGGAAGTGTCGCGGAAGGCGTTAGTCAGTTCGGTTTCGATCGCGGGCTTGTCCGGATCGCCTGCGGCTTTGTACTTCGCGGCCAGTTCGAGGAGGCCCTTGCGGAGGTCGTCGGTCAAGGCCATGTCGCGCGGGAAAGTCAGCTTCTTGAGCGCCTCGATCTGCTCGGGCGTGACCTTGGTCTTCTCCGCCAGCGCGGCGTTGTTGAGCGCGGCGTAGCGGGCGCGGGCGGCGTCTTTGTCGCGCGGGGGGAACAGGCCCATGTCCACGAACGAGGCGTCGAGCTTGAACGAACTGCTCACGTCATCGAAGGTGAAACGGGCGCGGGCGCCGACGACGCGGACGTCGAACCCGGTGCCGCGTTTGATCACACCCGTGCCGACGTTCGACGCGGCGTTTGCATCGCCCGTCTGCGCCGGCTGAGGCGGCTGATTGAAGAACCGCCGACGGGCCTGCGCGGTCGGGCCGTCGGCAGTTTCGTATTTTGACAGATCGACCTTCTGCTGATCGAACGCCTGCTTGTAGACGATCCACCCGGCGATGATCGCCAGGATCGCCACCAACCCGATGGCGACAGGCGCGGGGATTTTGAACCCGCGCCGGCGCGGGGCCGGGCTGGGCTCGGTCGGGGACGGATGGATGGAGGCTTGCGGTTGGTTCACGTTCGTACTGTACCGAATTCTCGGCGTGAAATTACGGCCCGGGCGGCGTCGGGGGCGGGGGCGTCACGACGGGGGTGTTGATGCCCCACGGATCGGCGGCGTCCTTCGCGACGCCCGGAAGGCGGGTGTCGACATGCCCGTCGAGGAACAGGTAATTACTGCCGTAGCTGATGCCATGGCGGTACGGTTCCACAACGCGATCGAATTCGGTGTCGTAGACCTGACCGTCGAGGGGGTTGGGATTCGTGTTCGCGACGTCGCGGATGGCTTCCATGTGGTAGTCACGAACCATGGAGCGCTTTTCACCTGCGACGATAATGTCCGACCGCGCCCGACCGGCGGTGTCGCCGTTGGCGTAGCGGACGGGGTTGTTCTGCTGCACCAGGTGCTGGTTGACGACGTAGGAGTGGTTCTCCAGCGGCTCCATATCCGTCGGGCACTTCATCACCTTGGGCGTGAAGGGGACGGATGTCCATTCTTGCAGGAAAGCCTGCATCGTGCTGGGGTTGGAACTGGCATTGGATTCATCCGTTTTGTAATTCGCCAGCCCGGTAACGTCGTCCGGCCATTTCGAAACGTACGGCAGCGGGTTCGGGGGCTGAATATTGAACAGGATCGGGATCCAACGCTGGTGCGGTGCGACGTTCGTGCCGATCGTCCTGCCATCCACGCTAACCGGGAACATATACCCGCGGTTCTGGTTGGCGTAGTCCACCATGTACACGAAGAGCTGGCGCAGATTGGACTTACAGACGGTCGACTGCGCCGACAGCCGCGCCTTGCGCAGCGAAGGCAGCAGAATCGCGATCAGCACCGCGATGATGCCGATCACCACGAGCAATTCGATGAGCGTAAACCCTTTACGGGACTTCAGTTGTCGTGATTTGGACATAGTACTACCTCAGTATCAATACGCTCGAAGGCGAGGAATGTTGTCCCCGGTTAGCCTCGGACGCGAGGCGGAGCGGTCTGGCGTTCGGTAAAACGCTCCGCTTCGCGGCGCGGCTAACCCGCTTTCAGCAGCGCGGCGCGGGCTTCGCCGAGGGCGCGCAGGAGACTGTGTTTCGGACGCCAGCCGAGCATGTCGCGAGCTTTTTTTGTCGAAACAACCGTCTGGTTCGGTCCCCATGACTCCGGCAAGGGGGGCAGATGCGGGTATCGCTCCATCATCACCTCGCGGATCGGGATGTCCGTCACCACGTCGTCGGCGGCGAAGTGGAAGGCCTCGAAGCCGGTCCAGCCGACGGTGATCGCGGCAAGATAGGCGTTGGCGGCGTCTTCGACGTGCAGATTGCTGCCGAAACCGTCGTTGCTGAGGCGCCTGGGGCCGGGCAGGGTCGCCATCCGCTGGAGCATCTCCGACGCCATCTCCGGCACATAGGTCATCGGCGGGCGAAAGACCGCGATATCGAGCTGTTTCCGATCCGACAGCATCCGCGCGTACATCTCATTGGCCACTTTGGAAAGCGCGTACGTATTGGCGGGCTGGAGGGGGTGCGTTTCTTCCAGTGGCAGCGATACGGGCAACTTGACCGCCCCGTTTTCAAGCCCCCAGCAGCCGTAAACCTGGCAGGAACTGGTGTAGATCAGCTTGGTGGCACCCACTTCCGAGGCGGTTTCCATCACCACCGAGCCGATCTGCGTGTTGCATCCGTACACCTGCTGCCAGTCGCCGCGGGAAATATTGGGCTGCTCGCCCAGATGAAGAACGACCTCGGCACCTTCCAGCGCCAGCCGGACCGC
>JBBQQZ010000083.1:0-11767 GCA_038215325.1 Tepidisphaerales bacterium
CATGAAATGGTGGCGACGGTGCAGGTGACGAAGCAGTAGCACGGGCGTCTCGCCCGTGTTTTTTGGAAGATATAACGGGCGGGACGCCCGTTCTACTGAAGTTGGGAGCTGGGATGGCTGAATCGAGAATCGCGATCATCACCGGCGCCGGCCGGGGGATCGGGCGGGCGACGGCGGTTGTGCTGGGGCAATCGGGGTATACGTGCGTGGTGGTAAGCCGGTCGCAGGGGGAGATTGACGAGACGGCGCGGCTGGCCGGCAACCGGTCGATCGCGATCGCGGGGGATGTCAGCAAGCTGTCGGACATCCAGCGGATCGTCCAGACGACGCTCGACCGCTTCGGCCGGGTCGATGCGCTGGTCAATAACGCTGGCGTCGCGCCGCTGTTGCCGTTTGAACAGATGACCGAGGCGATCTGGGACGACGTGATCGCGACGAACCTGACGAGCGTCTACCGGTTTTCCCACGCGGTCTGGCCGACGATGGTGGGGCAGAAATCGGGGGTGATCGTGAGCGTTTCGTCCGAGGCCTCACGCGACCCGTTCCCCGGTTTCGCCGCCTACGCCGCCGCCAAGGCGGGGGTGAACGGGTTTACCCGCGCCCTGGCCAAAGAGGGCAACGCTCACGGCATCCGGGTGCTCGCGGTCGCACCGGCGGGGGTGGAAACGGCGATGCTGCGCAAGATCGTCACCGCCGACCAACTCCCGGCCGACCAGCTTCTCGCACCCGAGAACGTCGCCAACGCCATCCGGGCCTGCATCTGCGGCGATCTGACCCACGCCAGCGGCGAGACGATCTTTATCCATCGGAAGGTGTAGAATCCTCGAATCGACACGAATCGACACGAGAACCCTCTGAATAACTCTGGCTATTGCGCAAGTTGTCATCCTGAGGCACTCCGAAGGATCTAGTCGGCCCGCAAAAGGCCCGTAAATCACGTAGTCGAGTAGATGCTTCGGAGTACCTCAGCATGACATTCTGAAGAGAATAAGGTTATTCAGAGGACTCACGAATGAATCCGGAAAATGCGTTTTTCATTCGTGACGATTCGTGCGGATTCGTGGATCATCCTTTCTGGAACTTTTTGATCTCGTCGTCGTCCAAACTCAGGTGGGTGTCATGAAACATCGTCTATGGTCGTTCGTTGCCTCTGCGGTTGTCTCGGGTTCGATCGCGATGGGGGAGCAGATCCAGCTTCCGTACCAGGCCGGCGATAACAACGGCAACCAGTGGATGGTCCATTACCAGGGTCAGTTGCAGCAGCAGGGGAATCAGCCGATTTTCTCGCAGGCGGGCATGATCACCGTCAACGGCCGCCAGCCGCAGCAGAATAACCAGCAGGCGAATCTGGACGACAAAACGCGCGAAGTCATCCTCGACTTCACTTCCCAGAACAACGCCCCCAAGCACACCCGGCGGGTAAAGTTTGACGACCAGACCGGCATCGCGCGGATCGTCGACGTGTTTGAAAACTCCACCGACCGCGAAGTGCTGCTCAACATCCAGTTTTTGACTAATATCAACTACGGCGTGAACGCATCCGACATCATCGAAGACCCGAAGAAGAAAGGCCAGCTCGCCTGGGCCGCCGACACCGGCGCGGGACGCGCGGCGCTGAGCGTCTGGGGCGGCAAGGGTGCGAAGAACCTGCCTACGATCCGCTACAATCAGGGCAACAACACCGTCAACGCCAATATCAGCGTCAAGGTGCCTCCGAACGACAAGGCCGTGCTGGTTCACTGGCACGGGTCGTTCGACAGCGTCGAGGCGGCATCGAACTACGTGTTGCAATCGCGCGAAGGAAAGCTCGTGTCCGACCTGCCGCTCGACCTGCGCAAGGCGCTGGTCAACATCAATCCCGGCGGCGCCGGGACGATCGGCGACCGCGAACTGCTCCGCGGCGACCAGACCGACATCGTCGAACTCCGCGGCGGCGACCAGGTGCGCGGGGATCTGAAGGTCGAATCGTACAAGCTCAACACCGCGTACGGGTCCGTCGTGTTGCCGGCGGCGAAAATCGCGTGCCTGCTCAATGTCGGCGACTTCCGCGCAAGGCAGTTGCTGGTCACCCAGGAAGGCGAAATCTTCGGCGGCGAACTCGCAGAGCAGACCATCCCGCTGCTGCTTTCCAGCGGGCAGACCACGCAAATCCCGCTGTCGCAAATCTCTCGCCTCGGCTACCGCACCGGCGGCGCGGAATTGCCGGAATGGAAGTTCGACAAGCCGATGCTCTTCCTCCGCTCCGGCGAACGCTGCGCGATCGCGACGCCCGACAAGCCCGTGGAGTTCGTCACGCGCTACGGAGCGCTCACGCTCCAGCCCGAGCAGATCGCGATCGTCAACCTGAAAAACGCCGCCGGTATACACGAGGTGTATCTGTCGGACGGATCGAAACTCAGCGGCATCCTCTCTGCGCCGCAGTGGCCGTTGCGATTGACGACCGCGTCCGGCGAGCAGGCGGTTCCGTTCCCGCTGGCGGCGATCACGCGCGTCCAGATCATCGCGCTGCCAGATGAAATCGGCGCGGGCAAGGCCACGCTCTCCCTCCAGGGCGGCGATATCATCGCCACGCGACTGGAAGGTCAGCTCAAGCTCGTCACCACCTTTGATACCATCGACGTCAACGCCTCCGAAATCCGCGCGATCGCCAAGCCCGACGAGGGCCTGCCCGACGTGCAGATCACGATGTTCGATCAGAGCACGTTCCGCGGCACGCTTCAGACGACGTCGCTGAAGGCGAAGCTGGTCGGCGACGTGTCGATCGACGTCCCGATCGCCGCCATCCGCGATTACGACAATCCTCAGCCGTTCCCTTCTGCCGGGCTGGTCGAGCGGGTGAAGGCGTCGGTCGTGAAGCTGAACGCTGAAGACTGGAAGGAACGCGAGGCCGCCGAGACGCAGTTGATCAGCATGGGGCCCAGCGTCATCAGCGTTCTGGAAGCGTCGGTCGCCACCCAGCCGCCGGAGGTGCAGCAGCGGCTGACCGGGGTTATCGCGCGGCTTCGCAAAGACGCCCCGATCAGCGCCTCGCGCCTGGCGCCCCCGGCGGCGATCGAGTAGTTCCTCCACCGGCGGGAAATCTTGGTACAATCCCGCGCCTACGAGGTAACCACCATGCTGCGCCGATTGTCGATTGTGCCCGTGCTCCTGCTCGCCTCCTTCGCTTTTGCCGCCGATAGCGCGGTGGAACTGGGCACGCGCATCAGCGGGATGTACGACGTTTCGTTCAAGCCGTTCAAGGACGCCAAGACCGTGGACCGCATGTTCCCCGCCGAGCTGCTCCGGTATACGCGGGAGGACAAGAAGTGGACGCTGGTGTTCGATCGGGCGGAGTTGCCCCACGCGATCCCGCTTCGCGACACCCGCACCGCCACCGGCGTAGACGCGCCGGGCTATCTGAGCGCCGCCGTCAATCAGATCCGCTCGAGCGACCCCACCGCCGACGTGCTCCGGACGGACGTGCTGGATACCGGCAAGCTGCGCATCGGCATTGTCATCGCTCACGTGCGGCTGAAACCGAACGAACACTCGCTTATGCAGCAGGCGATCATCGAAATCACGCCGCGCATGTATTACTCGATCGTCATGCACACGCTGGCACCCGAAAAAATCGCCGCCGACAACCCCCAGATGCAGGAGGCCGCCAGCGTCTTCCAGGCGATCGTCGACAGCATCGAATCGATCGATCTGTCCAGCATCCGCCAGGACCAGGAAAACCGCCTGTTCCGCACCCGCGCGATGTTCCTGAACTGGAATCAGAAGACGATCCTCAACTCGCTGGTCAGCGAACGGTTTCTCCGTTTCCGGCGTCAGAACGATCAGAACCAGTGGGACGAGATCGGCTACGCCTACGTCACCGAACAGGCGTCCGACGCCCTGCCCCGCGCCGGCGCCAAGGAAGTGCCCGTCGCCGACCCGCAGAAGGCGGCCGGTGTTCGCGTCGGCATGCGGATGCGCACCAACGCCGAACCCGGCAAGAGCGTCGATATCGAATCGTGGATGTTCGTTTCGTTCGATCGCAAGCACGAAGTCTGGTCCAACGTGAGTGTTTTCAGCAACCCGGCCGCGCCCAACGTGAAGGACCGCGAGCAGTGGTTTACGGAGGTCGGCGCGAGTGATATCGAGCAGACCCGCGTGTTTGATAAGCAGCTTGCGCCCGGCGATTTCAAGGAAGTCGATCGTAAAAATCTCGAACGCAAGGAAGGCGATCCGGAAATGATCCCTTTCCGCATCGTAGACAAGTACAAGCTTCTGGTGCGCACCGAAAGCCGCAACGCCGTCGCCCAGCCGATCCAGCGTGAGCTGCCCCCGTTCTACCTGCCCCAGGCGCTGGGCACGATGCTGCCGCGTTTGCTGCCCCTGAACGATCCCCAGGGGTATCTCTTCGCCAGCTACGCCAGCGACTCGCGCCAGGTGATGATGCGCTACGTCGACGTCGGCCACGAAACCACCGCCACGATCGGGGGCAAAACCGTCCGCGCCATCCCCGTCACCGAACGCCTCGGCGCCGAAGGCCCGCCCACCACGCACTACATCACCACCAAAGGCGAATACGTCGGCACCCTCAGCCCCGAGCAAAAACTCGAAATCCTCCCCACCGATCGCGACACGCTCCTGAAACTGTGGAAGGACGCCAACCTCAGCCAGCCGGAAGCGGTTAAGCAGTAATCGCGCTGGCGAACTTACGGCTTGAGTTTTCCGTCGGATGACGGGTATGATTCATACGATGCATCAAGTGAATGACGTCATAGTTCACGACGGGCAAGTGACCCTCACGGAGTTGCCGTTCAAGGATGGCGAGCACGTTCGCGTGCTGCTGCTGCCGACGGGCTCGTTGCCCCGGTTGTCCATCCAGGAAGTGCGCCAGCGGCTTCGCGGCAAGGCGGTGTGGATCGGTGATCCGACCGAGCCGATCATTCCGACCGAGGAATGGGACGCGTTCAAGTGATTGTGCTGGACACGCACGTCTGGGTGTGGTGGGTCGACGATCACCCACGTCTGAACCCCGCCGTGCGTGAACAGATCGACCGAGCGTCGGTCAAGATCGTATCCGCCATCTCGTTTTTTGAGATCACGATCGCCGCGTCGATCAATCGTCTGACGTTGTCGCCAACCCCTGAAAGCTGGTTCACCATCGCCGAGTCCGCGGATGGACTCCGTGTTGAGCCACTGACCAGCCAGACGTGCCTCGCGGCACGCCGGTTGCCGGGTGAATTCCATCGCGATCCCGGCGACCAAATCATCGTCGCACTCGCCCGCGAACTGGACGCCCCACTGGTGACGGCCGACGCACGAATCCTACGATACGCCCATGTTCGCGCGCTGCGTGCGGATTGAGTTCATGGCCTCGGAACGCGACACCCTTGGCTGCGCAATAACCGCGCCGCGAATACTACTGCAACGTGCCGCCTCGAACCGATATCGGATAGGATGTACCGCGCGCTCACCAAAGCCGTTTTCACGATCCTGCTCGCCGCGCTCATGGCGGGAGGCGGGTGGTGGTGGTGGCGGTCCACGTCCGAGAATCGACAGATCGCCGAGCTGGAAGTGGCGAACCAGAAGCTCGTCGAGCAGAAGTTGCAGCTCGAGCAGATCGTCTCGCGCCTCGGCGAAGGCAAGCGCGTCGCCGATCTGATCGTCACTGACCGCAAAACCGCCGGCAAGGACGTCACGACGTCGCTGATGTTTGTCGAATACGACCGCGCCGGCAAACCGATGGAACCGCGCGAGTTCGTCATCGCCGGCGAGGTGGCGCACGTCGAGGCGATGGTGATCGAATTTGATCGCGAGCAGGTCGTCAAATCCGACCCCCTTCGCGGCCACGCGGTCGCGCTGTTCACCCGCATCTTCGGCGAACAACAACCGCCCGCCGGCGCGTCGCGCATCGATACCCCCGGAAAAATTCCCGCCTTCTACGACTCCGCCGACCCAAAACTCGCGGCGTTCGAGCAGAAGCTGTGGAATACGTTCTGGCAACTCGAATCCGACGAATCGCTACGCAAGGAGATGGGCGTGAAGCTTGCGATCGGCAAAGGCGTGTGGGGACCGTTCTCGCCGGACACGCTTTATACGATCACGCTCACCCCCGACGGCAATCTCAGCCGCACGAGCGAACCGATCCGCGGCGTGTATCAGCAATACATCCAGGCGCTGAAACAAAAACTCACCGCGGTCGCGGAGTAGTTTTCACGCGTGTTTAGCCGGGCCGCTTGCGGCCCGTCAACCGGCCGCAAGCGGCCGGGCTAAACGATCGGCGCAACGGTGCAACGGTGCAACGGCGCAACGGTGCAACGGCGCGACGGCGCGACGGCGCGACGGTGCAACGGCGCGTCGCGCTACGCGTTCGACGCGCCCGCCTCGAGCCTCGCTACTTTCTCCTGAAGTTCCATCACCAGTTTTGCGAGATCGTTCACCTCGTCGCGCATCTGCGGCAGCTTTGCCATCACGCCGAACTGCCTCAGGAACTGCCTTTGCGGAATCGCCGGCGTGCCGATGACGACTTTGCCGGCTTCGACATCCGCGTGGACGCCGCTCATCCCGCCTGCCATCGCGCGGTCGCCCATGGTGACGTGGTCCTTGATGCACGTCCCCCCGCCTATCACCACGCCGGTGCCCAGCGTCACGCTCCCCGCCAGCCCCGATTGTCCCGCCATGATGCAATGCGGCCCGAGCGTGCAGTTGTGCGCGATCTGCACCAGGTTATCGATCTTGCTCCCCCGGCCGATGCGCGTGTCGCCAAACTTCCCGCGGTCCACCGTCGTACACGATCCGATCTCCACGTCGTCCTCCACCACCACGCCGCCCACGTGCGGGATTTTGCGATGCCCGTTGCCCGCCCAGCGATAGCCGAAGCCGTCGGTGCCCAGTACCGAGTTCGCGTGGATGATCACCCGCGCGCCCAGCGTGCATCGCTCGCGAATCGAAACATTCGCAAACACTTCACAGTCCGCCCCTATCACCACGTCGTCCGCCAGCGCCACGCCCGTGTGCAGCACCGCGCGATCGCCAATCGTACAACGTTGACCGATGACGACGTTCGGCCCGATCGCGACATCCGTTCCGAGCTTCGCGTCGGGCGCAACGATCGCCGACGCATGCACGCCTTTTTCAGGCCGCGACACCGGCGGGGCGAGATGCGCGAGCAACCCGTCGATCGCCTGCTCCACCTTCTCCACGCGCAGCACGATCCGATCACTCTCCGGCAGCACCAGCGCCGCCGGCGCGATCACCACCATCGCCTTCGTCTCAACGAACGCCTCCATGTATGCCGCATCCGCGATAAACGACAAGTCGTCCGGCAACGCGTCACCCAGCGCGCTCAGCCGCGCCAAACTCCGGTCCGGTGTGATCGCGGGCACGCCAAGCAGTTCGGTCACCGATGCAAGAGTGAATGCCATGAAAGACCTCGATCGTTGATTTTCGCAGTGCGTCTCAGAACGAGCCAAGCGTAGCCGCTCGATCACAGTCTCCGCATCTGGAACCCGCCGTCGACGTTGAGGACTTCGCCGGTGGAGAACGGGAGGTAGTCCTTGGCGATCGCGAGCACCGCGCGGGCGACGTCGTCGGGCTGGCCCCAGCGTTTGATGGGGGTGAGGTCTTTGTTGAATATGAGGTCGTCGTACTTTTCCTTGACGGCCCCGGTCATGTCGGTCTGGATGACGCCGGGGCGGATCTCGTAGACGTTCACCCCGAACTCCGCCATGCGGGCGGCGAAGATTTGCGTCATCATCGCCAGGCCCGCCTTGCTGATGCCGTAATCGCCGCGATGCGTATGGGCTGTGTAGGCGCTGATGGAGGTGATGTTGATGATCTTGGGGTCGTGGGTCGTGGGTCGTGAGTCGTGGGTCGTCGAAGTGGCCGCATTTTCCGACCCTCGACCTCCGACCCCCGACCCACTCACTTGCTTCACCATCTGCCTGCACACCAACTGCGTGAGGAAGTACGGGCCTTTGAGGTTGATGTTGATCAGCCGGTCAAACGATTCCTCGGTGGCTACCAGCACGTCGGCGCGAACGTCTGGCGCGACGCCGGCATTGTTGACCAGCAGGTCGATCGCGCCGAAAGCCTTGATGGTTTCTTCGACGAGGCGTTTGCGGTCGTCGCGGTTGGAGACGTCGGCCTGCACGATGAGCGCCTTCGATCCGAGCGATTCGATCTCCGCCTTCACCTCTTGGGCGGCGTCGGCGGCCTTGTTGTAGTTGACGACGACGTTGAAGCCCTCTCGCCCCAGCGCGATCGCAATCGCCCGGCCGATGCCACGAGAGCCGCCGGTGACGATGGCGGTTTGATTGTTCGACATATTCGTTCTCCGCTCAAAGGAATTTTGTCCACGAATCTTCACGAATCGGCACGAATGGAATGCAGAAGGCAGGTAGCCGCAGATAAACGCAGATAAAGGCGGAAGAGGCTTAGCCACGAATCACACGAATGAAGCACGAATGGAAATGCCTCTTATTCGTGTTCCATTCGTGTGATTCGTGGCTAAATGCCTTTATCTGCGGCCATCTACGGCTTCAACCTTCTTGATTCGTATCGATTCGTGCAGATTCGTGGATTAAGCCATCCGCGTCAATGTGATGACGCTTTCGACAACCAGATACCACCCCATCACGAACACCGCGATGTAGACGAACCGGAAAAAGCTCTGGTCGGTCAGTTTTTTGATGAGCCAGAAGCCGAACCCCGCGCCGGCGAAGACCAACGGCGCAAGCATTCCGGCGGTTTTCCAGTCGACATTGCTGAACTGCCCGGCCACATAGTACGCGGGGAGCTTGCTCGTGTTGGCGAGGAAGAAAAAGACCGCGGTCGTGCCGACGAAGACCCGGCGGTCCAGCTTCAGCGGCAACAGGTACGCCGCCATGATCGGGCCGGCGGCGTGGGCAAGGGTGGTGCTCACGCCGATGAACGATCCCGTGATCCAGGACCGCTGCGGCTCGCGGATCAGCTTGTGCTGCATCCCCTTGTACTGCCGCCACCAGTGCAGGCTGACCAGGAAGATCGATTCCAGCCCGATCTCCAGCCGCATCAGCGCTGCCACCAGCCCCGCGCCCTGCTTATGGATCGCAAACAGCAAAAGCGACCCCACACAGATGCCCAAAAACGTCGGCAGCACCAGCGGTTTGACCTTCGAGAAATCGAAGATCTTTCGGTACTGCGTCAGCGCGATGATGTCGCCGAGGATGAGCAGCGGGAGCAGCAACCCGAGCGCCGCCTGCGTCCCCATGGGCGTGTAACCCAGCGCGATCGCGACCATCGGCACGACGATCAATCCCATGCCCGCGCCCAGGCCGGACTTGGTCAGCCCGATGAGGAAGACGGCGAGACAGATGATGAGCCAGGGGAGCATGATCTTTGGACGACCTTACTTGCCGCGTTGGGGAAGATAGAGCACCAGATTGGCCAGGGCGTCCGCCGCTTCATCGCGACAGATATGCCAGACCTGTTCGATTTCGATGCCCGGCGGGACACGTTTTCCGTTCGATTTGATGATGCCCGGGAACGGTCTGCTCTCGGCGAGCCACTGGTGGGCGATGCGGAGGAAATCGTCATCGTAGGTAAGCACGACACGGCCAAGAGCAGTCGCGCGGGCCAGTACCAGTTCATCATGGGTGCAATCGTATCCGTCTTCCATTGCCGTGAGACAGTCGACATCATGCGTGCGCAATCCGCGGGTCACCGGGCCGCGCACGTTCTCATCCAGATAGAGACGAATCACAGTTGCGCCTTCAGCTTGGCCAGGATTGCCTGAGCGCGCGGATCCGACTTCTGCGCTTCGACGACCGCGTCATGCGCGGCATCGGAGGCGTCGAGCTCGGCGCGGATGGCGTCGACGTGGTCGAAGTAGTAGGCGAGGGCCGCAAAGATCTGCGCGCGAGAGAGGTGGTCGTGATTTTTCCACACCGCCTCGGCGTCCCGGCCGTGCTGCTCGTACTCCGCCGCGATCTGGCTTACGCGGATGCGCGAACCGGCGATACGGGGTACGCCGTTGTCGTCGATCACAACATGCTCAATCGCGGCGATTGTCATTCGAGCAGTATATCACCAATTCAGTAGACTACGCCGAGAAACCGATGGCCGGTGCGAACCCACTGGGTCGTGATGCGATAGCCGGTATGCCTCGAAGCGCTCGCGCATGCCTTCATTTGACGCCGCGTACTGCTTCGAAAGCGCGTCCGCCTCTTCTTCGCGCCGTTTCAACTCGGCGTCGAGTTCGGCCTTGTTCTCGTAGTAGTACGCGAGCCCGGCGTAGATCTGTTCGCGCGAGAGCGAGGGATATTGCTTCTGCAATGCGGCGGCGTCCATGTCGTAATACACGTGGTTGCCGATGAACATGATGTACTTAAGTCCGCCAAGCCGGAGTACATCGTGATCGTCACGCACGAGGTGAGATTGGATAGCAACAGTCGTCATGACGCCAACAGTATATCACCAATCCAACGTCCCGCGCCAGGCTTTTGTCAGCTCGGCGATGGCGAGATCAGCGCCCAGCGTCGGCGACTGCTGGGTTTTGCCGAGTTCGCTGACCCGAGCCATGCCCGCCAGGGCTTTTGAGATGCTGCCGGCATCGACGCCCCCGGCGAGTTCGACGACGTATCCGCCGGGCTGCTCGGCGAAGGCGTCGGGGGCATTGAATAATGCGTCTTCGATCGCCAAACCCAGGCCCGATGCGATGCACATTTCCGCGGCGGCGGTCAGGTAGCCGCCGTCGGAGATGTCGTGGATGGCGGAGAACGACTTGCCGCGGACGAGCGTGCTCATCGCGCGGTGCAGTTTGGCGAGCGTCGGCAGATCGAACGGATTCGTCGCGCGGATGAGGAACACACGGCTGCCGGCTTGCTTGAAATCCATCGTGACGACGTTCGCCACATCATCGATCGTTCCGATCGCGCTGATCAGCAGCGTGTTCGGGATCTTGATGACGCGGCCGGTCTCGGAATCGGTGAACTGGTTGTGCAGGCTGTCCTTGCCCGAGATGAACGGCACGCCGAACGCCAGCGCCGCGTCGCGGCAGGCTTCGCAGGATCGCACCAGCGTGCCCATCGCCTCTTCGTCGTTCGTGCCCGGCCAGCAGAAGTTGTCGAGCACGGCCAGTTTGTCCAGATCGGCTCCGACGCAGACCGCATTGCGAATCGCCTCGTCGATCGCGGCGATCGACATCAGGTACGGATCCTTAATCGCCGGTGCCATGCCGCAGGAGAGGATGACGCCCTGTTTTGACGACAACTTCGGACGAACGACCGCAGCATCGCTCGGGCCGATTTGGGCGGGGCCGACGAACGGTTTGACGACCGATCCGCCTTGAACCTCGTGATCGTACTGGCGGACGATCCAATGTTTGGAGGCGATATTCGGATGCGCGAGCTTTGTTAACAAAGTAGCACGGGCGTCTCGCCCGTGGTGTTCGGTCACGGGCGGGACGCCCGTGCTACTGATCTTTGCCTTCCGCGTCGGCATCGGAATGCCGTCGTGCAGGAACGCCATCGCCATGCGGCCGACTTCGGTGCCGCTATAGATGAGGACGAGTTCGTCCTTGTCCGTGCCGAATGTGCCGATCACGGTCGATTCGACGTTCTCGCTCTTGCTCAGTTCCAATAGTGCCGCGACGTGCTCTTGCGGCACGCTGAGCACCATGCGTTCCTGGGCCTCGCTGATCCAGATTTCGTCGTACTTGAGGCCTTTGTATTTGAGCGGCACTTTTTCGAGCGTGACGGTCGCGCCGATTTCACTGCCCATCTCGCCGATGGCGCTGGACAGGCCGCCGGCGCCG
>JBBQQZ010000084.1:0-11739 GCA_038215325.1 Tepidisphaerales bacterium
GACACCGCTTCCGCATGTCGCTCCACTCGCGACTGGTCCTGGTCACATCAGCGGCGCTAATCGTCGCCGGCACGTTCATTTTTCTGGTGCTGCAATGGGACCACACCTTCCACGAGATGCCGATGGTGGAAAAATTCCACAACGCAATGTTCATGAGCGCCGCGGCACGGACCGCGGGGTTCAACACGATCGATTACTCGCAGGCGACCGTCGGAAGCAACTTTTTCACCATCCTGCTGATGTCGATCGGCGGCGCGCCGGCGTCGACGGCGGGCGGATTGAAGGTCACGACGCTCGCGATCATCGCGTTGGTCGCCTGGTCGCGCATTCGCGGGCACTCTCACACATCGGTCGCCGGACGGACGATTCCCGACGTCACGATCCAGCGCGCCGTCGGCCTGTTCGCGATCGTCTTCACGTTGATGACGCTTGCGGTCTTCGCCTTGTCGATCGGCGGGCCGGGCGAACGCGGCAACCGAGACTTCCTGGCGTTTATGTTCGAAGCGGTCAGTGCGTTTAATACGGTCGGACTGTCGATGGGGATCACGCCGACCCTCGGCACTGCGGATCGCGTGTTGACGGTGGTGCTGATGTTCATCGGCCGCGTCGGGCCGCTGGTGATTGCGGCGGCGCTGACGCCCACGCGCGACAGGTCGCGCGGATTTAGATACGCTCACGAGGACGTCCTGGTCGGCTAGACCGACCAATGCAACTGCGAGGTTTGTTATGAAGCGTTTTGTCATCGTCGGCCTGGGCAATTTCGGCAGCAGCGTTTCCGCGGCGCTGTATGCGCAGGGGCATGACGTCGTTGCGATCGATCCGGACGGCAACGCCGTTGACCGCGTCGCGGCACAGGTCACCCGCGCGATCGTCGGCGACGCACGCGATATCAGAATCCTCGAACGTGCCGGCGCGCGCGATGCCGACGTCGGCATCATCTCCACCGGCGACGACATCTCCGCCAGCGTTCTCGCCGCGATGATCCTCCGCGACCTCAACGTCAAGGAAACCTACGTCAAGGTCATCAGCAATGACCACTCGCGCGTCATGCAACGCCTGGGCGTCACCGACACGATCTTCCCCGAACACGAATCCGCGGTCGGCCTCGCCCAACGCGTTTCAGGCAGTTCGCTGCTCAATTACGTGCGCCTCGCGCCGGGATTCAGTCTGCAGGAGATGGCGGTTCCGGCGAGTTGGGAAGGTAAGACGTTGCGGGAGTTGAAGTTGCGTACCGAGTATCGCATCGCGGTGGTCGCCGTCCACGATGTGCTCCAGGACAGCCTGACTGCCGTGCCGGATCCGGACGCGAAGCTGACCGATTCCGACGCCCTGCTGGTCGCCGGGCTCGACGAAGACCTGGCGACGCTGGCGAATTTGACCTGATCAACTACGGCAGTTGCACCGCGTCGTTTCATCATGCCTGACTAGCAGAAAGGTCCGTTCCCGTTCGACCGGCGTCTTTCGAAGCCGCCGGGCGAGAATGCAAAGCAACTCCCGCAAGTGGACGGCCCGGCACGGGTCGCGTAATCTGGACGTCGTATGAAAGCGACTGACCTCAAAGTCCTCGAAATGCCCGTGTTGTCCCTGGGCGACCAGTTTTACCTGCCGCAGGTGCTCAAGGGCCTGGGCACCACGATGAAGCACATGTTTCGCGTGGTGGTGAAGCAGGATCACAAGGTCATCCAATACCCCGAAGAACGCCGCGAAGATCTGAAGGTCGGCGAAGGCGGGATCCTGAAGGACACCTATCGCGGCGTACACCGGCTGAACCGCGACGAGGAAGGGCGCGTGAAGTGCGTCGCCTGCTTCATGTGTGCCACCGCCTGCCCCGCCCACTGCATCCACATCGAAGGCGGCGAAAGCCCCTGGGCCGACCGCGAGAAATACCCGATCAAGTTCGACATCGACGAACTCCGCTGCATCTACTGCGGCATGTGCGAAGAAGCCTGCCCCGTCGACGCGATCGAACTAACCAGCGTCTACGACATCGTCGGACTCACGCGCCAGGAAATGATCTTCGACAAAGAGAAGCTGCTTCGCATCTACGACGAGACGGTTAAAGACGAGCCGATGTAGGCGACCCCTGCGGGCACGTTATCGCTCGCCTTCCCAATCGAACAATTTTTTGACCGGATCGGTGATGCTTGGCGCCGGATCGGGAACGATGCTGATCTTTCCGACGGTTCCGGTCACATGGACTGACGTGAATTGCCGCGTGACCCCGCGAACCACGCCCTGCGCCCCGCCGACCAGGAGGCCGGCGAGGTCGCTGACGATGGGGACGCCGGTCGACCGCACCCCCTTGGCCCAGTCGTCCGTGCCGATGACGTACAGGCGCAGATCGGTCTGCTGATCGAATCCAAGCCATCCGGTCCCGCGAACGCGGACTGCATTGCTGCTGATTGCGACCCGTTGAAAGGTGAGCCTCCGGTTCTCCACCGTAAACTGGCCGGAGAGGGTTTCGGCGACGAATAACTTCTCTCCGATGCGCAGGAATCGGGCGATCTGGGTCAGCACCGGGACGCTGGCGAAGCGTCCGTCGCGAACCTGAAATGTGCCCTCGCCTGTGACCGTGTCCAGGTCGCGCCCGGTCATCTGCCCACTGACGCGCGCCCGGAGCCGGCCGGCGACCTCGCGCTCGTTGGAGGGTTTGACCAAGGTCGTAAGCGATCCGAGGGACAGTCCCAGCATCTGCGCGTTCACCGTGGTGAGGTGGGTATCGGTATTGAATGTGCCGTCGAATTCGGTGCGTCCTTCAAGGCCTGTGAGCACGCTGGGCTGCACGGTGATCAACGGAAGCCGCACGTCGATCTGGCTGGTGAGCTTGAGTTCGTCGTTGAGGTTCGGCAATGCCAGGGACGAGCCGTCGAGGCGGATCGTGACGTCGTGCATCTCTCCGGCTTGTTCGGCGCGGGCGACGACGAAGAGCGTCGCCGACTGGTCAAGGATGGGCTTGGTCGCTTCGTTCGGCACATACGCCGCCGCAATGCGGATCGCGGAAGCGGTCCAGGTGCGTTTCTCAGGCGTCGTCAAGATGTTGAACGGCTGAACACTCAACCCCGTGCTATTGCTGCGGAAATCCAGCCGCTCGAGCTTGAGATTCAGATCCCCGTCCGCGAGCGTGGCGCTGCACGTGATATCCAAGTCCTGAAGCGGTTCGTTAAAGTTCGGGTATCGGGCCTGGCCGTCTTCGATCGTGAGTGTCGCGGTTGCGTTCGCCTGGGTGAGCGAGCGCAGCGGGATCGATCCGGCAACGTGTACCGACGCCCGCCCGGCGATCTTGAACCGCTCCAGCACGCCCGTCAGTTCCGGCGGCAGCGCTGCGATTTTTTGATTCGGGATCAGTTCGCACGAAATCGCCAGTGAATCCAGATCAAGCACCAGCGTGTCGAGATCCAGGTTGCCCGCAGAACTGATGCGGGCAAGGTCGCCGGTAGAGCCGGCGAGCTTAAAACGGTGTGACGCGCCGGTCGCCTGAGAATCGATGACGATATTCAGCCCGCGCCACACCATCGCATCGTCGGGGTTGGCGTCGCGCCGGTCCTCGTATCGCAACTCCCCGCCGATCATCGCAAGGTGATGCAGCACGAAGACGTCTGAGAGTTTCGTCGCGTTGCGCTTTCGTTTCTGTTCCTCGGATTTGACCAGCCCCGTCTGTCCAACGATGCCGCCGGGCGTACGGATGATGTGGACGGTCGGTTCGTCGATCTGGATCGACGCGATTTTCAGCGGCCCGTCGCCGAAGGGAAGCTCCACGAGTTGCAGCCGCAACTGCTTGAACGACGCGAGCGTCACCGCGGGTTCATTCTCAGGCGTGGCAACCAGCGCGACATGGTCGACGACGACGCCGTAAGGGTAACTGTAGTGGATCGCGCCCATCTCGAGGGTGGCGTTGAGGTGGTCGCCGATGAGTTTCTGGAGTTTTGCGTGGATGGTGCGCTGCGCGTAGGGGCCGCCCCAGAGCCAGACGACGGTTAGCGCGACCAGCGCGAGCAGGCACACCGCGACAACGACGCGGACGGTCCACTTAAGCAGGCGTTTGATTTTCTGGCCAGACCGCATGATCCGGATCATACGCGGGCAGGCGGAGTCGGGCATAAAAAGCTGCGGATCGGGCTTATGGCCCGATCCGCAACGAGAGTCAGATGTGCAATATCTTTTGTGGAGACTTACACGAGATTACAGAGCAAGCTGGAACTGGCCGCGAATGACGACCTGGAGGTCGTCGCTGGCGATGTAGCCCAGGCCGCTGTCGCTCGGGCTGCCTTCCGGCAGAACCGTGACGTCGACCGTCACCTTGGCATTGTGACCGTACATGTAGTAGTTCACGCCTGCGGTGATGTCATAGACTGCGTCGGTGTCGCCTTCGACGTCGACGTAGCTGAAGCGACCGAACGCTTCCCAGTTGGCGTCTATCAGGTAGGAGACCTGCGCGACCGCACCCCAGTCGTAGGTGTCGCTGTCGCCGTCTTCCGACCACGAGCCCAGGTAGGCACCGTAGAGGCCGATCTGGCCGGATTCCCACTGAGCATCGATGGTGTGCAGGACGGTATGGTCGCTGCCACCTTCGGTGTAGTCGAAGGCTGCGCCGATGACGAGAAGATCCTTCTCGGTCTTCATCGAGGTGAAGTCGTCGTAGTTCTTCCAGTCGCCCATGACCTTGTACTCGGCGCGGACGTAGCCGCCGTAGTTGGCACCGGTCGTGTCCTGGTAGTTGGTGTTGTCGCTGTTGGCACCGTCGGTGAAGGCGATTTCACCGCGGAGGGTGTCGGTGCCGGTGTAAATCAGCGCGACGCCCTGGGTGTAGTCGGTGAGACCGCCACCCAGTTGCTCGTTGGCCAGCGAGCGGTCAACGGCGATCTGCTTGCTCGAAGAGGTCGCCTCTTCGTGGAACACGTTCTCTTTCCATTGACCGGCGCGAACCGCCATGTCATCGGCGAACTTGTACTGAACAAACGCCTTTTCCAGCGTCGGCGAGCCGCTGCTGCGGCTGACGGCGAGGTTGAAGTCGTAGGTCAGGTCCTTGCTGAACGCGTTGCCCTTCATGCCGAACTTCATCCGGCGGACTTCGAAGCCGTTCTCGATGTTCTCGTCGCCGTCGGCCTGGGCTTCATCCGCCCAGTTGGTGACCGAACGGAACTGGAACTGGAAGTAGGGCACGAGCTTGAACGCGCCGTTGCTGCTGGCAAGGAAGAAGTCCTTGTCGTAGCCGGCGACCATGCCGCCGGACTGGAGGAGCTGGCTGCGACGCTCGGCGTCGGTCAGCACGGTGTTCATCGTCGCCTGCTGGCTGGCAGCGGAAGCCTCGCGGGCTTCGATCTTGGCGACTTTGCCCTGGAGGGCGTCGATCTGCTCACGCAGTTGCGTAGCGGTGGGTTCGGCGGCGGAAGCGATGGCGCTCATACCGAGAACGCCAGCGAGAGCCGGCACGAAAATCTTGCGGTTGGTCATTGGATCTCCTTCATTTGGGGCTCCGGAGAGCCGTCCATTTTCCTGGCCACAGAAGGAAGACCGTACCTTCCGCAGGCCCAACGCTAAATCCGACGTGCCTGCGAATCCTTCGCAGAGTACGCCGAGACGATTGAAGCGGTCATCCATGACCGGCAGTTTTAGTTGTATTGTCGAATCGGCGCAAAACCCTGATTTCGCACCGAGTCGATGGCCGTCGTTTTCTGTTCGCCTCTCCGAACGGCCCGCGTGAAATGCTTATGCATTAGGCACACGTATAAATAGTTCGGCAAGGCGACGCAGTTTCGTGCAGTTTTTCCATTCGGTGAATCTCACGTAACAGCATTGTTAGCGCGAGCGATAATCACTTCCCCAAAAGCCCGAAATACGGCGTCTGGACCGCCCGAATTATTCAGCGCCGCGCCTTCATCCCATTTGGAACGTGTAAGCGAAGTGTTAAATCACCGAAATCGCATCAGAATTTAATGCCCGAATCCATCGAATCTCTTCACCGGCGCTCCCGACGCCGGAACCTGAAATGCCTCGTTTCCCGTTCCTCTACCTCGCGATGGCTGCGGCTGTCACCGACTGCCTCGCATCCCTCGCTGCAAGCCCGGGCCCTCACCCGATCAGCAGTTGTACGACCCGCTTGGTCTCGGCAAACAGGCCCCCGGTCAGCGGGAGAATGATGCCGATCGCAAGGATTCCGACCACCGACAACGTCACCGCCGCAAGAACCGGCAGCGACTGGGGGGCAGGCTCGGCCTGCTGCTCCACGTTCTCGTCGGCGCTGGTCCTGGACCACATCGCCGCGACGATCTTCAGATAGTAAGCCGCCGAAATCGTGGCGTTAATCATCGTCGCAACCGCCAGCCAAATCAAGATGGGTTGACCGCTTTGGATCGCCGGCTTGACGATGTAGAGCTTTCCGAAAAATCCGATGGTCGCCGGCATGCCGATCAGGCTGAAGCAGCTCACCGCCATCGCCAGGCCCAGCAGCGGGTGCTTGCGCCCGGCGCCGGCGATATCGTCGTATGTCTCGGCGGTGGTTGCAGTTGCGCGAATTTTGCTCGGCAGCAGCATCAGCACCCCGAACGCCGCAGTGTTCATCACGCCGTACGCCAGCAGGTAAAACGCCACGCCCGCGAGTGCCTGCGTGCGGTATTCAGGGCTTGTCACCAGCATCGCGGTCGAAATGCCGACCAGAATATATCCCGAGTGCGCGATCGAACTATACGCCAGCACGCGCTTCACGTTGTATTGCAGCAGGCCGAGAATATTGCCCACCGTCATGGTGAGGATCGCGATGATCCAGATCAGTTGTGCGAGCTTCGGATCGAACGCCCACACGCCCCCGCCGGCGACATAAAGGATTTTGAGCAGCGCGACCGTGCCGGTCACTTTCGGAATGAACGAGATCGCTGCCGTCACGGGCGTCGCAGCGCCCTGGTAAACATCGCCCGCATAAAAGTGCAGCGGAGCGGCGGCAAGCTTGAACAGGAAACTCACGACAATCAACACCACCGCGAGCAACAGCAACGGCGACGCCAAGCCTCCCGATGCCAGGCCCCCCGATGCTAGGCCGCTGTGATGCCCGATCGATGCCGCGATCGTCGTCAACTGCATCTCGCCGGTGACGCCGAACAGAAAGCTCATCCCCATCAGCATGATCGCCGCCGACGCGGCACCAAGGAAGAAGTACTTCACGCCCGCTTCCTGCGCCACCAGGTGCGGGCGCGACATCGTCACCATGATGTAGGTGGGGATGCTGGCCAGTTCGATACCCAGGAAGAGCGTCGGCAACGAATTCGCCGACGCCGTCACGCACATCCCCGCCACCGCCAGCAGCAGCAAGGCGAAATATTCGCCGGTTTCGGTGCTGAAATTGATCGAGTCGTTGCCGTCCCCCGCCTTGCTGGTCGGCCAGGCGAGCAGCACGAACAGCGTCGCCACCGCGCAACTGATCGCCTTGATGTAGAGCGAGAAATTGGTGACCAGGACCGAATCCTTGACCACGCCCGTGCCGGCATCCACGACGATGGAAGCAAAGAACGCGCCGATGAGCGCGAAGACCGCGATCACCGGCGTCAGGCGTTTGATCGAGGGCTTGACCGACGTCCCCAGCACGAACAGCACCGCCGCCGCAATGAGCAGGATGATCTCGGGGAGCATGTAAGGCAGTGCGTTCATCTCTGTTCCGATCCACGAATCTTCACGAATCCACACGAATCCATTCAAATGCCGTTTTCGCTTTCTTCATTCGTGACGATTCGTGCAGATTCGTGGATCACTCTTCATTCAGTTTCCGAAAATATCATCCATCGTCGGGCCGGTGTTCGTGTCGGCCTTGGGTTTCCAGTCGGCGGCGAGGGTGGCGACGTCTTGTTTGAAGGAATCGAGGATCGGGGTCGGCGTAATGCCGACGATCAGCACCGCCGCCGCCAGCGGGAGCAGAGTGCCGATCTCACGGGCGCCGATGTCGGTCAGGTCCGATCCTTCGGGTGCCTTCAGCGGGCCGAAGCCGACCTTGGCGACCATGTGCAGCATATAGATCGCGCCCAGCACCATGCCCGTGGCTGCGATGATCGTAACGCCGAGTCCGTAGTGGTTCATCACGCCCTGGAGGCTGAGGAACTCGCCGACGAAACCGCTGGTGATCGGCAACCCGATCGACGCCATCACGAACAGGAGTAGCAGCGTGCTGAGGACTGGCATCTTCGCGAACAGGCCGGACATTTCGTCGATGTTTCGCGTCCGCGTTCGGGCGGCGATCATTCCGATGACCAGCAGGATCGCTGCGGTCGAAAGCCCGTGGGCGAGCATGTACATCACCGCGCCCTGAAGACTGAGCGTGCTCGTGGCGAAGATCGCCAGCACGCACAATCCAAGGTGCGACAGCGACGAATACGCCATCAGCCGGATCATGTCCTTCTGCACCCACGCGATCAGCCCGCCGTAGACGATGCTGATGAGGCACAGGACGGTGACGATTTCCGTGATCCAGGCGTTGTTCGACGGCGCGGTGAACGCGATCGGGATCGTGAGTCGAAGCAGGCCGTACGTGCCCAGCTTGCTCATGATCGCCGCCAGCATCACGGTCGCGGCGTTCGGGCCTTCGGCGTACGCCAAGGGCTGCCAAGTGTGCAGCGGGAACACCGGCGTCTTGATCAGGAACCCGACCAACAGACCCAGACCCACCCACATCAACTCGGTGGACGACAAACTATGCTGCCCGGCGTCAACCAGCATCGCGATCTCGAACGATCCCGCCTTGGAGGCGACGTAGATCAGCGAGATCAGCAGGAAGACCGACCCGGCGAACGTATAGATGAAGAACTTGCCCGCCGCCTCGCGGCGTTCCTGGCCGCCCCAAATGCCGATCAGCAGCAGCGTGGGGATGAGCGTGAGTTCAAAGAAGAAGTAGAACAAGAGCCCATCCGCCGCCAGGAACGTGCCGTTCAAAGCGGCCATCAGCAGCAGGATCCAGGCGTAGTACCAGTGCCCGTTCGGCTGCTCGCCGATCTCTTTGCCGACCGACAAAATCACCAGCGGCGTGACAAGCGTCGTCAACAACACCAGCCACACACTGATCCCGTCACACGCCAGTTTCACGCCAAATCCCAGGTCCGGCAGATTCGCCCACGGCTTGTCGTAGCCCCAGGAGAGCGGATCTCCACTCATCACCCCGGACAGGACGACGAGCGATGCGATCAACGTCGCCACGGACACCAAGAGCGCCCACGACCGCACCATCGCCCCCGGCTTCATCAGCGCAGCGACGATCGTGCCCACAATCGGGAACGCGATCAGAAGAATCAGGGCGTTGTTGGCCATAACCTTTAGTTGCCAGTTACCAGTTGCCAGTTGCCAGTGAATGCCTTTGCTGGCAACTGGCAACTAACCACTGGCAACTTCCTCAAACAAACATCCACAACAAGATCACCGCCAGCCCCAGCAGCATGCTGAGGGCGTAGCCTTGGAGGTAACCGCGTTGGGTCGTTCGCTTCAGGATGTAACCGCTCAGTTGCGGCACGAACCCGACTGCGAACACCAGTAAATCCACGATGTAACGATCGATGCCCCACAAAATGCTCCCGATGAAGCGCAGGGGGTTGATGATGACGGTCTGATAGATCTCGTCCACCCAGAATTTGGCGTCGAGGGCGCGGTTGAGGAACGCGAAGTTCCCCGCCAGCGCGTCGGCTTTGCGGCGGTTCTGGAGGTGGAGGAAGTAGGCGATGACGATACCGAGGATCGCCGCACTCCCGCCGATGACGAACCCGCCGACGCCGATATGGTGCTCCGCCGACGGGGCTTGGCCGAAGCCGAGGCGGTCGGAATCGGTCAGCACGCCGTACGATTTTTCAGCTTGCTCAAACCCGAGCGCAAACGACGGGCTCTGGCTGAGGAAATGCCCCAGCGAATGCTCTTTAATCCCGGCCGCGAAAGGCAGGTTGATGATGCCGGCGAGCAGGGCACCGATCGCCAGGATCGCCAGCGGCAGCATCATCGAAACCGGTTCGTGATTGTGATGCGCGTGCTGGTCATGCCCGTGGCCATGATCGTGAGCGTGCGGGACGACTTCCGGGCCTTCAAACACGCGAAAATACAGCCGGAACGTGTAGTACGCCGTCAGCACCGCGGTAAACAGCAGGATCAGGTCCAGCGCCAGGTGCTTAGTGGAGGCCGCGTGGATGATCTCATCCTTCGACCAGAAACCGCTCAAGAGCGGGAACCCCGATAGCGCCAGGCAGCCGATCAGCATGAGGATGCGGGTCTTGGGCAGGATCTTCTTGAGCCCGCTCATCTTCCGCATGTCCAGCTCCCCGCCGGTGGCGTGCATGACGACGCCGGAGGAGAGGAACAAAAGCGCTTTGAAGAACGCGTGGGTAATCAGATGGAAAATCGCCGCCACGGGCGACAAGACCGCAGCGCCGACGAACATGAAACCGAGCTGACTGACCGTCGAATAGGCAAACACCTTCTTCAGATCATTTTGTCGAAGCGCGATCAGCCCGGCCCAGAGCGCGGTGAACGCCCCGACGATCGCGATGGTGACCATCGCCGCCTCGTTGCCAACGAAGAGCGCCGACAAACGCACGATCATGTAAACACCGGCCGTCACCATGGTGGCGGCGTGGATGAGGGCGCTAACCGGCGTCGGGCCTTCCATCGCATCGGGCAGCCAGACGTACAGCGGGAACTGGGCGCTCTTGCCGAACGCGCCGATCATCAGGAAAAACGGGATCGTCCAGACGAGGTGCTCAGTCCCTGCGTTCGCGCCGCCGTGAACGACCTTCTGTAGAAAGCCCGGATTGCCGGCGGTCATGTCGCCGAAAAAGCTGACCGTCCCGAAGCAGTAAAACGTCAGCAGAATGCCGATCGCGAAGCCCAGATCGCCGATCCGGTTGACGATAAACGCCTTCTTCGCGGCCTCTCTCGCGGCGGGCTTGTCGTAGTAGTAGCCGATCAACAGATACGAACACAGACCCACGCCTTCCCAGCCTAGGTACAGCATGATGAGGTTGTCCCCCATCACGAGGCAGGTCATCGCGAAGATGAAGAGCCCCAAGTATGCGAAGAAGCGGAAATACCCCGCCTCGCCATGCATGTAACCCTTGGAAAAGACAGTAATTAAAAACCCGATCCCGCAGACGACCACGAGCATGACGGCCGTCAGCGGATCGAGAAACGCGCCAGCGGCGGCATTGAAAACGCCGGTTTCGGCGTCGCCGGCGGAGATCCAAGTGAACCAGTTCGACAGATAGTATTGCTGATAGGAAAGCGCGATTTCTTTCGCTTGCGCGTCCGGCAACGCACTCCCGATACCGCCAACCATTCCGCGAATACCAGATTGCGGCTGATGCCCCAGCATCCCCGCCAGCAACACAATCGCCATCACCGCCGACGCGCCCACGCCCAGCCAGATTGGCCAATGCGACTGCTGCTTCAGCCACTTCGCGCCAAGCAAGCCAGCGGCGAGCGCGCCCAGCAGCGGCAGGAGAGGGATCAGATAACTATGTTCAATGACGAACTGCATCTTAATTCTGTGGCGTGGGCGTCTCGCCCACGCAAAAACTAAATCACTTCATCACGTGGGCAAGATGCCCACGCCACTTTTTTTGACTACCCACGCAACTCCCTAAACGCCTGACTATCCACCGTTTGTTTCTGCCTGAACAGCAGCACAATAATCGCCAGCGCCAGCGCCGCTTCCGCCGCCGCGATGGCGAGGATGAAGATCACGAAACTCTGCCCGCTCAACTTGCCCCAGTACGCCCCGAACGCCAC
>JBBQQZ010000085.1:0-11635 GCA_038215325.1 Tepidisphaerales bacterium
GTCGCCGCCGACGGGATCGCAACGCTCTCGTCGGCGGCGTATCACACGAACGCCACGACCTAACAGTCGATCGCGAAGTTCAGCAACGTCGGCGTGGCGAACACCTCCGCGAAATGGTGGGCCGTCACGGCAGCGCAGTTCAGTGCCGCCGCCGCGGACGGCACGGTGACCGAAGCCGAGCTCGATGCCGCCCACACCGCAACCGCGACCGATCCGGCCGTCAGCGCCCGAACGCTGACCACCGCCGACTTCCTGCAGTTGTACGGCCGACGCGGTACCATGACGTTCGACGAAATTCGTCTGGGCGCGGCGCTGTCTGATGTCACGCCTAACAGCGGGTCCGGCGGCGGGCAGCGCGTTGCGAAAACAGCCGTCACCATTCCGGCATCGGGGTCTGGATCAAAAATGGTCGCCAATGTCCAGTCACCGGCGTCGACTTCCCGGCCCGGCACGTTAATCGACCGGATGATGTCCTGCGGAAAAGCATGGTCGACACTGGCGGTTGATTCTGCCGAGGATGTGATTTCCACCTGGCTTCGCCGCCGAGGATGAACGGCGTTGCAGGGCAACGTGTTTTCGATAATCAGGAGTGAGATGATGTCAAGTTTGTTGATTCGTCGGTGGTCGGTGATGGCAGTACTGGGTTGCACGGCATGGATGGGCGGGACGTCACTGGGTGCCGAGCCGTTTGATCCGGGTGAAGGTGAGTTCGTCTTCCCGGCCGACGCGGGCGTGATCGACGTCTCCAAGCCACCGTACAACGCCAATGGCGCCGACGATGTCGACGACACCGCCGCCATCCAAAAGGCGATTGACGATCACCCCAACGGCAACCGCGTCATTTATCTGCCCGACGGCACGTACACGATCACCGACACGCTGCGTTGGGGCACCGGCGGGGGCGGGCGCGGGGAGAAGCGCACGATCCTTCAAGGCCAATCGCGTAAGGGCGTGATCCTGCGACTGCCCGACGCCGCGCCGGGCTTCGACGACGCCGCCAAACCTAAGAGCATGATTTGGACGGGACAGAAGCCGGCGCAGCGCTTCCGCAACTCGATCCGCAACCTGACCGTGAACTCCGGGCGCAACAATCCCGGCGCGATCGGCGCGCAGTACATCGCGAACAACCAGGGCTCGATGCGCGACGTGTCATTCGTCAGCGGCGACGGCGCGGGGGCGATCGGGTTGGATTTGGGCTACACCGACGAGCAGGGGCCGGTGCTGATCAAGAACGTCTCCGTCGACGGCTTCGATGTCGGCATCAGCACGCGCACGGTCGTCGCCAGCATCACCATGGAGCACGTCGCGCTGCGGAACCAGCGGGTCGTGGGGTGGCGGAATGACGGGCAGATCGTCTCGGTGCGCGGGTTCACGTTCGTCGGTGTCGTGCCGGCGATCGAGAATCTTTCGGTGAACGGGCTGGTTACGCTGATCGACGCAGACATCAACGCGCAAGCGCCGCAAAAAACGCCCGCCATCACCAACGGCGGGGCGATGCTTCTGCGTAACGCGAACGTCACGGGCTTTACCGTGGCCGTGGAGAACACCACCAAGCAAGGCACGGGCAAGGAATGTCCGATCGGCAAAACCACAGAGTGGGTGTCGCACGCGCCTTATCAAGCGTTTCAGGCGTCACGCACGACGGGACTAAATCTGGCGGTGATGGAGACGCCGCTCGCCCCTTACCCGCCGCTCGATACATGGGCCGGCCCGCACCAGTTCGGCGGATCGAGCGACGACGACCTCGACGACACCGACGCCGTGCAGAAGGCGGTCGATAGCGGTGCCCGCGTGCTCTACTTCCCGCAAGGCGGGAAAAAGGCGTGGAGAATCGACGGCGAAGTGATGGTGCGTGGAAGGGTGGCGCGGATCACCTGCCTCGAAGGCCGACTCGCCGGCGCCGGCCGGTTCCGCATCCTCGACGGCGACGCGCCCGGCGTGGTCATCGACCGCATCGACTTGATCTACCAGAAAATCGGCTTCGTCCACGCCACCAAAAGGCCGGTGACGTTCACCGGCATCACGTTCGGTGGCGGGGTGAGCGACGAAGGAACAGGCGACCTATTTTTCGAGGACGTGTGCCTCGGCCAAATTGAACTGAAGGGCGGCAACGTCTGGATGCGGCAATTCAACCCCGAAGCCAAGGAGCGGAAGATTCTCAACGAAGGCGGGAAACTATGGATCCTGGGCCTCAAGACCGAGCAAGCCGGGACGGTCGTCGAAACCACCGAAGGCGGAAAGACCGAAATCCTCGGCGGCTTTATCTACGCCCAAGGTGCCGAAAAAACGACACCCATGTTTGTCGTGAAAGACGCCCAGATGACGGCGACCGTCGGCGAGACGACGTGGAACAAACGCAATTTCAAAACCATTCTTGAAGAAACCCGCTCCGGGCAGACGAAAGATTTCCAGTATAGCAAAGACGTGTATTGGCGCAACAACAACGCCGCGATGATTCCGTTGCTGATCGCCGCACCGGAATGAAAAGATTCGGGGATCAATCGCCCCCACGCATCGGCCACGATGCTTGGTCGATGGAATGCCCTTCCAGATCGCGTACGTCAAGCGTGCAACGGGTGGCGGACACCCGCAGCACGCAATGATGATGGCAGGCGCGGCGAACGACGGAGTACGGATTTTGCCCCGGATTCTTTTCCGGGTCGTAAAGGTAAGCGCCCGCGCCGCCGGTGACGACACAAACCGGCCCGCCCGGCGGGTGGGAGCGTTCGTAGATGTGATCGTGGCCGGAGAAGACGGCCGTTACGCCGTGCTGGCGAAGGACGGGCAAGATGAAATGCCGAGCGGCACGGCACGCGGCCTCGACCGGCTCGCCGTCCGGGCCGGTGCGCAGGTGCGGTCCCGAAGTCCAGGCGCCATAGTGATTGAACACGAAGACGAACGGCGCATCGCAGGCGGTAAGCGATTCATTCAGCCAGCGATGCGCATCACTGCCGGGTGACCAGTCGTCGGCGCCGTCAAGGCCAATCAACTGCGCCACCCCGATCCGCCGCGACCAGTGCCGGGCCTCGCCCGGCGGGCGCAGGAGTAGGGCGTAAAGCGGGCTGTCCTCGTCGTGGTTACCGGGCACGCTCAGGCACGGCACGTTTGCAAGCAGGTCGTGCGCGGGCGAGAAAAAATCGTCGTCCCACGCCGCGTCCGACCGACCGCTGCCGACAAGGTCGCCGACGAAAACGAAAACCGCGGGGCGTTCGTCGCGTATCCGCGCGGCGTTTCGCTCCCACGTTTTCGGCAACGGGCCGGCGTCGGCGCACACGATCAGTTTCAGCTCACCGTCCTCCGGGAGCGTGCGCAGTTCTCCGCAACGCTCGGCCAGCGACGTTCCGACCGAAAGGGTGTACCGATAGGCAGCGCCCGGTGAGAGTTCCGTCACATGCCATGAATGAAAGCAGGCGACGTTTGAAATCAGCATGCGGCCGGCGATCCGCAGCGTGACCGGCACCGGTACGTTGGTGCGCACCGACAGATGCGCGTGATGCGTCCCGATGTCGGTAATGACTGGTCCGGCGCGGAAAGCAGCATGAGCCTGTGTCAGGCCGGTGACCGTGCCGCTGGGAGCCAGTCGCTTCGCCGTGCCACTGGCGGCGAAATATTGCAAAGCGGTCCCTTCTGCGGCGGCGCGCGATTGCACAGAATCGAGTTCGCGATCCAGGGTGTTCACCCCATCGTGCAAGGCGTCCGCAGAAGCGTATCGTCGTGCGTACCGCAGGCCAGCGATCGGCAACTCCGCCGGTCGGGCATTGAGTTGGCCGAGGACGGCGTCTTCGCCGCTGAGCATGATCCAGTCGAACTGCCCAGCGCGGTTGACGTGAAACGATCGGCGGTAGCCGATCCGGAATGCGATCGTTTCGGACGCCGCGGCCGGCAGGCGTAATCGGCGCATTTCGCCCGCCATTGCCCAGCCACCGCTGCCGCCAATGATTTTCGCCGCCAGGACATGCCCCCCGGCTTCCAGGCGCACGTCGACCGGCGTGGCGCGGGCCATCAGCGCCGCGCCGTTTCCCGTTGCGGTGTTGTCGAACAGGGGTCGGCCGTTGAGCCACCAGGTCATCCAATAATCACAGCCGAGGTGCAGCCGCACCGTCGCCGATTCCGAAAGTGTGAACGCTGAGAACGCGAACGCCGCCAGGTGCTTGCAGGGACGTTCGATCGCGTCAGCGAAGTCGAGACGATGAGCCGCATCGACCGTCAAGTCGTGCCGCGCCAAGCGATGGCCGTCGAGCAGGAGCTGGTCGGGCAGAGTGGATAGCACCTGCTCCGGCGGCACGGCTTCCTGCGCGGCGGTACCGGCACGCAGCGGGCCGAATACGCGCCACTCGGTCGGCCACGGCAGCGGCTCGGTGGCGGCGCAAAGATTTCCGAGCGCCGCCCGAAGCGTCGCGCACCAAGGCCCGATTCTTTCGTCCGTCACGACGCGGTATTGCCATGGCGCATCGCCCGTCAGGTCAGTCGGTGTGGCGGGTTCGTCGATCGGGTTCATCAAGGGACTCGCAGCAGGCGCTTGGCGATCAACATGACTGGAACGTAGGCGGCGATGTAAACGCCGAGCCAGCCTGCGTCCCAATCCCATCCCGTCCACGAAAACAGCCGCCAGAAGACGCGCGACTTCTCCTGCCGTGGCGGGTAGACGATTCTCACTTCCTCGATCCCGCGGACATGGCCGGCGACCCTTTCAGGTTGCGGGGGTTCGTCGCCTCCCACGACGATTCGGGCGGGCACGCGTTGGCCTTCGGATTGCACTTGCAGGACATGCACGCCTTCCTTCGCCGGGGCGGTAATCGTCCAAGCCAATTGCTGCGACTTCATCTCGCCGGCGAGGAAGGCGTCGAGATCGGCCAGCATCGAAGCGCGCGTGGCGCGGGCCGCAGCACGCAGTTCCCATGGCACCGCCGACAAATCGCTTTCCACGCTCCACTTGCTTCGTAATTCTTTAAGCCCCTCGCGTGTTCGCGGCACGGATTTGGAAAGGCTTTCACGGGTCAGGGTTGCGTCGGCATCGGATTGAAGCTGCACGGGCTTCATCCAATCGCCGTTGAGGGTCGCGATGATTTGAACCCGCTCGCCCGGCATGGCCGTGGTGAGGGCTGGATCGACCCGCTCGCCGAGCCACAGAAAGAGGATGATCAGCGGCCCGAGCAGTACCGCGAGCGGAACGAAAGCTGCCAGCGTGACCCGCCCTTGAACCGGTCGCGCGGCTGCGAGCAACGCGGTTTTGCGCGGGCCATCGGGCAATTGGCTTGCCTCGTGGCTCAGCAATCCGGCGCGGCGTTTGGCCTCGCTGAGCCGCTTGTGGTCGGTCAATAGACGTTGCGCGGTCATCGTCAGCAGCGCCAGCGCCGCGGCGATAATCGCCACCCCCGCGACGCGGCCGGTGTGTCGCACCAGCGGCCAGACCGCCCAATCAAGCAGTTGAAGGGAAGGCGCGCGGACATATCGATCGGGCAAAAGAAAAAAGGCGAGTAGATAAATCGTCCACACCCCGAGCGCGATGTTGCGCAACATCGCGGAGCGCCGCTCAGCGGTGCCGGCTTGCGGCGGGCGGTGGGCCGGCGGGATCAGCGTGTCGTCGTTCGTGGCGGGGCGGAAGGAGTCGTCGGCGAAATCGGGTGGATCGGCGGTGATAATGCCCCGACGGATCAAACCGGCGCGGCCGTCAACATCGAGCATTTCGCCGGGCTGGAATAGTTTGGTCGCCCCCGGCAGAACCACCGCCGGGATGCCCATCTCGCGCGCCACCACTGCGCCGTGCGACAGCGATCCGCCGCGGTCGAGGACGACGGCAGCGGCGTTGACGAACAGTGGCGTCCAGGACGGGTCGGTGCTCTTGCACACCAGCACATACCCCGGCGACAGCCCCGCGCCGCTCTCGGGCGATTCGAGAATCGCCGCGTGCCCGCGCCCTTTGCCCGGCGACAGCCCGTACGCGCGCAGCACGCCCGCTGGCTCCTGCGCCGCAGTATCGCTTGCGCGCGACTCGCCTGCCGCTGTGGGGCCTTCAAGCGCCGCAATCAAACGGTCGTCGATGAACGGGTCGATCTCGATTAGCGGCTCGGCCTGACGCCGCAAACGCCGCTGCTCGATCGTTTCCAATGGAGCGATGCCCGTGCGGAGGGCTTGGCGGAATTCCTCTTCATCGAGGAGAAAAATGCCGTCGCCCGCGCCGGTGCGCCGGCCGGCGGTCAAGGCGATGTCGCGGAGCAGGTCGTAGCCTTGCATGAGATCGTTCTTGGCGTCTTCGCGGAAAGGGACATAGCGGTGCAGTTGTGAAATCAGCTCTCTAAATGCCGCGCGGTCGGTCGCCGGCAACAGGCGCTCGCAACGCGCCGCCTCTTCGCGGGCGCGCTGCACTTGCGATTGTTGACGGTTCAGCGGGTCTTCGCCGTTGAGCAGCGTGGTCGCCAGTCGCAGCACGTCCTGCGATCGCTCGCGCCATCGCGGCGTGGCGAGGTCGAATTCGCCGGAGCAGCGGTGGCCGTGGTGCGATAGCCACGTCTCGATCGGCATTCGACCGTGCGCGACTTCGAACAGTTCGTGGTCGGCGATCACGGTGTGGTTCGCCGGCCCGCCCGAAGACAGCGCCATCGCCATAGCTTGAGGGTTTTCGTCCCATAGGTGCTCGTTGAGCAACCGCTGCAAGTCGCCGATGACTTTGCCGGCGATGAACGATGGCAGCAGGCTTTCGGGGGCAAATTCGTCCATCACCCGTGCCTGGCGGGCCTCCCACAGCTCGATCAGTTCGTTATTGCTCAGCGCGTTGAGATCGCGCTGTTTTTCAGCTTTGCACCAGTTGATGAATGCCGGGCGGATCGACTGTACGTACTGCCTATCGAAGTCCAACGTGAATACGGCCAGTTGCCGGTCGACGCGGCCGAGCATCGCTGCGGCGGCGCGGCGGGCCTTGAACGTGCCGCGGGCGATTGTCGGCGGCGATTGCCCGGCGTTCGGGTCGCCGCGCACGTGCTCGGGGTCGTAGGCGTAAGGGAAGTCGGCGGCAAACATTTCGGGCGCGCGGCCGAGGTCCATGTAGACGTTGCCGAGGACCAGGTCGAGAAACCCACGGCCCGACACCTTCGGCCCTGGCGCAAAGCCGACGCTTGTATAAAGCCGGCCGTACCCTCCTTCGGCGGAGTAAAAGCGGTCGATCACACTCCACGTCAGTGGTGTGGGGTGCGGCAGGGTTTCGGCGAGGTTGTGAAGCACCCACGGCCCGTCACCTGCGGCGCGGCGGCGGCGCAATTCGGCGGCGGCCTCCTGACGGGCCGCCTGCTTTTCCCGCGTGCTGATGGCGGTGGTGACGGCGCGGGCTTGGAGCAGGTAAATTTCGCCCCCGCTGCGCGCCCACTCCACGTCCTGCGGGCTGCCGAAGTGTTTTTCGATCTGCCGCCCCAGCCGCCAGAGCGATTGCACGTCTTGCGAAGCGAGGCAGCACCGGGCGCGTTGATCCGCGGTTGTCGATTCTTCGCCGCCGCCGGCGATCAGCGCCGTTGATTTGTCGCCAACGTAAAGGTTCAGCACTCGCCCGCTGGCGTGGTCGAGCGTGAGCGTGTCGGGCTGTACGTGGCCGCTGACGAGCATTTCGCCCAGGCCCCATGTGGCTTCGATGAGCATTTGATCGAGCCGCTCGTCGCGCGGATTGCACGTGAAGAGCACGCCGGCGATTTCCGCCGGCACGAGCCGCTGCACGACCACGGCCATGGCGACGCCTTCGTGCGGGATCGCGTGCTGCTGTAGATACGCGCGCACGCGCGGCGTGTCGAGACTCGCCCAGCAGCGCTCGACGCGGTGGAGCAGGTCGTCTTCGCCGACGACGTTTAGGAAGGTGTCGTACTGCCCGGCCATGGAAGCGTGGGCGAGGTCTTCGGCGGTCGCCGAGGATCGCACCGCCACCGGCGGGCTGCCGATCGCGCGATACTGGCGGCGCAGTTCGTCGGCCATCTGTGGCGGGATCGAGGGCGCGCGGTCTTGCAGGCCGCCGTCTCGGGCAAAGTGGAACGCGGACGTCGTTACCACAAAGCCGCCCGGCACATTAAAACCGGCCTGGATCAACTGGCAAAGATTCACCGCCTTGCCGCCGACGATTCCGGCGTCGCTCGCCAGGCTCAGGGGGAGCACCCAATCCTCCGTTTCCGAAACGCCGGCGACTGGAGGTTGTGAATTGAGGAGCGTCATTGACGGCCTCCGGCGACGCCAGCCTTGGTGCCGAAGGCTTGAATGCCGCCAGTCTCCGAGCCGACGATAACCAGGCCATTGCTGATCATCGGCGCGCTGATCGAGAAACTGAGTTCGCCGGGCTTTCCGGGTCGATTGATCGGGTGGCGTTCGATGATTTTCCCGTCGGTCGCATCGAGCACCGCGAGGGTGCCGTCGCTGCTGACGGCATAAACGTGCGTGCCGGTGAACGCGGTGCCCGCGAGAACCGGCGCGGTGTCGGTAATGCGCTGACGCCAAAGAATTTTCCCTTTGGCATCCAAATCGATGGCGACGACTTCACCGTTCCGCACCGGCACGATCGCGCGCGTGCCTTGCACCGCCACCGGGCCGAGCACGGCGTCGGGCATGTCGGCCTGCCAGCGGACGGTGCCCGTCGCCTTGTCCAGCGCCAGCACCACGCCTGCGGGATTCGGATCGGCATACGCGAAGTCGCCCCGGCCGGTACCGATGAGGACCAGATCGCCGGCAACCGTCACCGCTCCGATCGCAGGGTAGGGCGTCTTGGTCCGCCATGCCACGCGGGGCAATCTCGCTTTGTCGGCTTCTGCGTCGTAGTCGGCAATGCGGATCGCCACGACTTCATTGCCGTTCACGCCGCTGCCGATGTACGCAATGCCGTCGGCAATGGCAGGGGAGCTTTCCGGGTCGTTGACCGCGACTTTCCAGAGCAGCTTGCCGTCGCTGATGCGCACGCCCATCACGAACCCCGGATCATCGCCGGGGGCCGGCTTGTGATCGTCACCAATCTCGACCGCGCCCGCGCCGACGACAACGATGTCGCCTTCGATGGCAGGCGAGCTTTCGATGTGAAGCGTGGTCGGCACCTGCCACCTCAGTGCGCCGGTTGCGGCGTCAAAACAGAGCAGGGCGGAGTCGCGGTCTTTGTGAAGCCCTTGTCCGACGACGAGAAATTTGCCGTCAGCGGTGATGGCGGGGGAACTGAAAAACCCTTTGAACGTCGCTGCTTCATCCCCGCCTGGCGGCGTGGCTTCGTAGGTCAACCACCGCCGGGTGCCCGTCAGGGCGTCAAGGCAAAGCACGCTCCCGGAACTGTTGGGCGGCACGAGCGTGGCCGACGTGGCATAGACGTAAGGCCAACGAACCGCGACGCTCGACAAGTACAACGCGGTGTCGTCCTCGGGGTCGGTGTAACTCCATGCCGGGACCAATCCGACCGGCGAAGGGCCGCCGTCATGTCCGTTGCGTAGCGGATTGCCGCGGAAGATGGTCGGCGATTCATTGGCGGTGGAGCGCGGATCGGAAGGGGCGATGACGGCACTCCCGGCGTCGCGCTCCCGCAGGTACGCCAAGCCGATCGCCGTCCAGTCCGTCGCGCCGGCGACCGAGCCTGCCTGGGGCGATCCGCGCCGGATCGTCGTCGCCAGCGGCGCGTCGGTAGGCCACAACCAGCACGCCCCGATGAGGAGTAGCAGTAGAACGGCCCCCCCGCCGAACGTGCTGGGATATTGTCGGATCGCTGGCCCCCACTGTTTCGGGCGGAACACAATCGCCACCACGCTGACCAGCCCCGCCAGCACGGCAGGCAGCACCGCCGCGCCGGCATTAAACACGATCGGTACAACAGCCAAGGTCTCCATTTCGCCAGCCTCCACTTGTCAACGCCTGAAAATTCAACGCCGAAATTTTGTTGAACTTACCCAACGTGATGATAACATGGTTTACCGTTGTCTCAAGTGTTTTTATCGATAAAGCAGAAGGCGACCGCATGGCGGTGACGATCGACCACCTCGCGAGCGAGACCGGCGTGAGCCGGGTCACCGTGTCGCGCGCGTTGCGCGGTGTTGGCCGGATGTCGCAAGACACCCGTACCCGCATCCTGGTCGCGGCCAAGCGCCTGAAGTACCGGCCCAACGCTTACGCCCGCGGCATCTCGACGGGCCGCTTCGGGAGCGTCGGATTGCTCCTGGACACGAGCTCGATGCGCAGCGAAATTTCGCCTCAGTTCCTCACGGCACTCACGCGCGCATTGAGCGAAGGCGGTAACCGTTTGTTGGTCGGCCGCGTCAATGAGGCCGAAGTGGACAACCCCGACTACTTGCCGGATTTCGTTCGCGAGTGGGCGGTGGACGGCATCGTCAGCAATTATCACGTCGAACTGCCGCCACACATCCTGCGGGCTATGCAGGACAACGGCACGCCTTGGGTCGAGTTCAATCGTAAAGTACCGCATCGCGCCGTCTACGCGGACGAGTTCCGTGCCGGGGTTGACGTCACCGACCGGCTGCTCGCGCAAGGCCATCGCCGGATCGCTTACGTCGATCACGCGTTCCACCATTTCAACGGCGGCCGTCGGCACTACAGCCGCGAAGACCGTCTCAACGGGTATCTGCACGCCATGAACGTGGCCAGAGTCGCGCCGCAGGTTATCGTCGACCAGCAGCCCTTGGACCGCCCGGGCCTTATTCGCTTGATCGACGACCTGCTGCACGGCCCGCAACCGCCGACGGCGTTGATCGGGACCGACCGCCGCCTGCTCGACATTCTCGAATCCCTTTGTATTCGCCGCCAACCGCGCCCGGCTATTGGAATGTTTCTGGCACCGACGGAATCCGATTGCAATTGCGTTTGCGCGGTCCCCCCGTGGGAAGAAATGACACAGTTGATCGTCAAGATTCTGCTCTTGGCCGAGGGGAATTTCGACAATCCACCGACCGGCATGGCGGTGCCGTGTCTGATCGTGGACGCCCTTGCACCGTGCCGGGGCGCACCCTGTTTACATTCTTGATGACCGGAGGAGTTCCGTGAAGATTTGGATGCCTTTTGCCTTTTTGTCAGTGATGGTTATCAACACCCTCGCCTTGGGAGCCGACCGCGTAACGCTCGTGGACGGCACCGAAACGGAGTGTCAGGTTCTTTTCGTACATCCGAACGCACCGTGCCTGATCGTGCGATCCGCGCGCAGCAGCACAGTGCAATCCATTCCCACCGCGATGATTCAGAAAGTCACCACCGGCGGGAAGGCGAAGTCTTATTCGCCGGCCCGCAAGTTGAGCGTTGAAGAGAAGAAAACGCTCGAATTGAATGGGCTTTGGGGTGACGACGCCAGTGACGGGCAAATCGGGCGACACCTGAAACAGTCGTGGGACGTCAAGCCGCTGATCGTGTGGGCGAACCCCGGCAAGAGCGGTGATGGAATGAGGAAGGAAAGCTGGCTCAACGAAAGCGGACAGCCACTCACGGCCGATCCGTTCGTGGAGATGCCGCCGGTCAAGAAGGGGGGGGTGACGTTCATCAATTTTCTTTTAGACGGCGACATTTTACTGCCCGAGGCCCCAGAGGAGTATGAAATCTTACAGCCCGGCGACCGTGACTATCTTGGCATGGCGGGCATGCGGCATTTGACGATCGAGAAAAACGCGCACTATCAAATCCGATACGACGTGAG
>JBBQQZ010000086.1:0-11577 GCA_038215325.1 Tepidisphaerales bacterium
GCGGGTGCAACTGGACACGGAGGACAACTACGAACGCGCCGTCCGCATCCTGAGTTGCCCAGAAAACGTAAAGGGCTACCGCGAAATCCGCTACCCGACCATGGACGCCGCCCGCGCGATGGTCGACGACGAACTGACGCGCTCACCGAAGCTAGAACTGACGATCAACCACGACGTGGTGCGCTCGCATTCGAGCGATTCGCAGTTCGAGAACGTGCGGTGAGAAAATGTCGAGGCGGGCCATCGAAGACGAGATTCGCCAGACGCTGCATCCAATGCTGAAGGCGCGTGGATTGACGAAGAGTGCAGGGCTACGTCGCTACATGCTTCATGACTGCTACGTCGTGGGAAGGTGATTCAACGATCGCATGAGAGCCAGTCCACCCTACACCGGCACGAAGGCTGTGTTGCTCTGCGTCGATTGGACGCCGCACCCGGGCATGTGCGAGGCGGTGGTGTTGGCCTACAATCAGCATCATGAAAGCCTGGCTCCTTCCCCAACTCGGTTCGATCGATCTGCTCACGCTCTCGGACACCCCGGAGCCCGCTCCTGCGCCTGGCGAGGTGGTGTTGGAGTTGGAGTTTGCCGCGCTTAATCCGGCGGATCGGTATCTTGCCGAGGGGGCGTATCCGGCGCGGCCGACGTTTCCGCATGTTTTGGGGCGGGATGGGATCGGCAAAGTCAGCGCGATCGGCGCGGGCGTGACCGATTGGAAGATCGGCGATGAGGCGGTGATCGTGCGGTCCGAGGTCGGTGTCGCACGCCCGGGGACGCTGGCGCAGAAGGTGGCGGTTCCGGTCGAATCGCTCGTTAAACCGCCAGCGACTTGGTCCAAGGAACAGGCGGCCGGCGCGACGCTGGTGTACCTGACGGCGTGGCAAGCGCTGACGCAGTGGGGCGATCTGAAACCCTCCGTCGTTCTCATCACAGGTGCGTCGGGCGGCGTCGGAGTCGCGTCGATTCAGCTCGCCAAGGCGATGGGGCACACCGTCATCGGCCTGTCGCGCGGCCAGACCAAGAAGCAGGCGCTACTCGATCTGGGTGCGGACCTCATCCTCGATCCGAACGACACGCAGTGGCGCAAGCTGGTCAAGCAATTCCTCGGCGAGAAGCGCGTCGATCTGGCGATCGACAACATCGGCGGCACGCTGTTCGCGGAGTTGATCGATACGCTGGGCATGTGGGGCAAGGTGAGCCTGGTCGGCCGGCTCGCCGGGCCGACGCCGCAGTTCAATACGTCCGCGCTCTTTTTCCGCCGCCTGCGCATCGGCGGCGTCGCCGTGGGAACCTACACGCCGGCCGAGTCTTGTGCGGCGTGGGAGTCGGTCACGTCAATGCTCGAGCGCACCGGCGCCACGCCACTGGTCGATCACGTCTTCGCGTTCGACGACCTGATGAACGCCTTCGCCCGCCTGCGTGAAGGGCCTCTCGGGAAGGTGGTGCTGCGCGTCCGATAAGCCGCCAGACACGACTTGCCGCACACGGTATTTCAGTCCGGCACCGATCCGGTCGATACCATGTCGGGGGTCTGAATTGGAGAAGGTCGTGCTCAGCAAATCCAGCCCCGTCTACCTGGCGATCCCGAATGCGCAGAACAAGCGTCTGCTGCACGAAGGTCGCGTTCTTGAGATTGATGCCCGTCGAGTCGTCATCGAATTCGACGACGCCATCGCACCCACCGCCGGCAGCGAAGTGATGCTGTTCGCGGAAGTGCGCGGCAAGTTTTTCCAGCAGGGCGCGACCGTGACGCAGCCGCGTCAGGACGCCCCGCGACCGACCATCGAGCTCCACACCGTCGGCGACCCGGTCTCGGCCGAACAGCGGGGGAGTTACCGCACCAGCGTCATCGCCTGGAAAGTCCCCGTCAAAGTCGACAAGCTCGTCGGCTGTATGCTCGCGGACGTCAGCCCCGAAGGCGTCGGCATCATCAGCCCCAAGCCGCTAACCGTCGGCACGACCGTGAACGTCGGCCTCGATTTCGAAGGCCACGTCATCACCGGGCCGTTCCGCGTGCAGACCGCCAAAATCCTGCCCACCGGCGCGATCCGTTTCGGCCTTTTCGTCTCTGAAAATCGCAGTCCGATGCGCGCCCAACTCCAGCGACTCTCGGGGCACGTTCAACGCGCCCAGTTGAAGCGCATCAGCGGCGCTGCGTGAGCGTTTAGCGGCGCAGCTTGCTGCGGGCTTTTCGGCGCGATCCAACCGACGCGAACCCGCATCAAGATGCGGTGCTAAACGACAGGAAATCCTGGATCAGTTCGTTTACCTGCGCGCTCTGCTCCTCGTGCGGGAACGATTTCGCGTTCGCGACCACGTCCAGCCGCTTCTCCTTCGACCACTGCCCGCGCCGGAACCAGTCGGCTTGCGGGATCGGCATCAAGTCCTCGCCCATGATCACCTGCACGCGGCTGCGCGTGTACGGCAACCAGTTGGCGAGGTCGGTGTCGAAGTACCCGCACAGCAGGCTGATGTGCGCCATCATCTTGTGCGGCTCGTGCGCCTCGAAAAAGAGCTGCTTGATCTTGTCACGCGGGACGCGTTTGGGATCGTGATAGTTTTCGCGGATCCAAAAATCCAACCCCTCGTCCGACGCATCGACTTCGTAAATGCTGTACCCCGCCGCCAGCGTGCCGAGGAAGAAGTGCGCGAACTTGTCCGCCAGCCCCGGCACTTCGTGGTATTGCTCTTTCGTCGTCGGCGACAGCAGCACCAGCGATCGAACGATCGGGTCATCGTAAACGCCCATCCGCGCCGCGATCCCGCAACTAACCCCGCTGGCGATCACGTGAACCGGCGCGCTGATCACGTCGGTGGTGAAATCGCGAAGGATGTGCTGGTGCAACTGCCCGTTGTGGCTGATGCGCGGCACGTCGGATTGCCCGAAACCCAGCAGGTTGACGGTATAGACCGTGTGCGACTGCTGAAGCGCCCGCACGTTGAGCGCGAACTCGTTGTGCGACGCCCCGGGATAAATGCCGTGGACGAGCAGGACCGGATCGCCAAAACCGCGTCGGTCGTACGCGATCACGCCGCGAGGAGTTGAGTATTCATGAAGTGACATGTGTTGCGGCTTCCGGTGCGTAAAGCTGCTTCACGGAGTCGCGGAGGAGAACGATCATCGTAAATACTCCAAGGGTGGTTCCGATGGGTATTGATAGGCAATCGATGGCGGCAATGACAATACAAAATGTCCGGCGCTTGTGTTTCTTGAGGCAGAAGCCCGAATAAATGTTCAGCGCGCCGATCGTCCACCCCAGCAGCATCGCGCAACTGCCCAGGCCGATGAAGATCCAGCCAAGTTCAGGAGGGAAACCCTGGTCGCCGTTGCCCTGTCCCTTCGTCCCCTCAAACGCCCCGTTCACCGCCGCGATGCCCATCGCGATGTGGATGACGAAGATGAACGAGAACGCGATGCTCAGCCCGCCCCAGATCCAATGGAAGATCGCCAGCAGGTTCAGGTGCTGCAAATCATTCGGTTGGGGGGTTGTCGAGGCGTAGGGAATCGGCGGCGATGGTTCGGACATCATTCCCCTCGTGAAATGAGTCAGGGCAGCACGTCGGCGACCTTCAACTCGGCTACGACGCGGTTCTCAACGACAACCGGAACGCTGCCGCCCGCGTTGACGACGACGCGTGATTTGTAGAGCGGTTCGGGCTGGGCTTGCGGATCGGGCTCGGAATGCACCTCGATCGTGCGATCGGCCAGATTCACGATCCAGTACACGGCAATCCCGGCGCGGGCATAACTGCGTAGTTTGGCGGTGCGGTCACGCATCAAAGAGGCGTCCGCCACTTCGACGACCAGCGCCGTGTCGGCAGGGCCGGGCTTTCGGCCGAGACGCACGTAATGGCGTCGGTCGCCACGAACCAGCGCGGCATCGGGTTCCGGCTCCCCATCGGGAAGGGTAAGCGAACCCTGATTGCGGGACGACCAGCCGTCGGGAGCCAGTCGGCGCAGCTCATCGTTCAGCAAGTCTACGGACGCATTATGCGGCTCGTCCTTGGGCGTCTTGAATACCAAAACCCCTTCCAGCAGTTCGACCGGGTCATCCGCAGTCAGTGCCCCGGCGCGGATCATCTCGTGATACTTCTCCACACTGATGCGGAATACGTCCGAGGGGAGCGGAAATTGTGTCAGGGCTGCGGACATTCGTAATCAGTATAACACTCAAACCCGCTCCGCCGCGACCAGATCTTCGTAGGTTTCGCGGCGGCGGATGACTTTGAAGGTGTCGCCGTCGACCAGCACTTCGGGCAGGCGCGGGCGATTGTTGTAGTTGCTGCTCATCGCGAACCCGTACGCCCCTGCCGTAAACACCGCCAGCAGGTCGCCGCGCTTGGTTTGGGGGAGCGGGCGGTCCTTTGCGAGGTAGTCCCCGCTTTCGCAGATCGGGCCGACCACGTCCACGACTTCGCCGTCGACCGGAACGATCGATTCGTCGCGCCGGGTGATCTGGTTCTTCGCGTCCGGCTTGACCGGCCAGACGAAGTGGTAACTCTCGTACAGCGTCGGGCGGATCAGGTCGTTCATGCCCGCATCAACGATGACGAACTTCTTCGGCCCGCTCTCCTTACGGTACAGCACCTGCGTCAGCAGAATGCCGGCGTTGCCGACGATATATCGGCCGGGCTCCAGCGCGATCTTGTACGGCTTGCCCTTCAGCAGCGGAATCAACGCCTTGGCGTGCTCGGTCACGGGCAGCGCCTGCTCGGGGTTCTTGTAATTCACCGCAAACCCGCCGCCGAGGTCGAGCCATTCGATCTTGTGGCCTTGTTCGGTCAGTCGATCGATGAACGCGGTGATTTTTGTCACCGCACTCACGTACGGTTCGATCTCATATACCGGCGAACCGATGTGGATATGCACGCCGGCGATTCGGAGATTTTTCAGGTTGCGGTAGCGCTCGAACACTTCTTCGGCGCGATCGATATCCACGCCAAATTTATTCCCCTTGCGGCCGGTGGTGGTCTTGGCGTGGGTCTTGGCATCGACATCCGGATTTACCCGCAACGCGCCCACCGCCTGCTTGCCAAGCGACGCCGCCACACGATCGACGTTCTCGATCTCGGCTTCGGACTCGAGATTGAACGCCGCGATCCCGACGTTGATCGCGTCGGCGATTTCGCGGTCGGTCTTGCCGACGCCGGCGTAGATCATTTTTTTCGGATCCCCACCCGCCGCCAGCGCCCGGAACAGCTCGCCGCCGCTGGTGACGTCGAAGCCCGATCCGTTGTCCGCCAGCACCTTGCACAGGTTGATGTTGCCGCACGATTTGATCGAGTAACAGATCGTCGGGTTTAGCGGCGCGAATGCGTTCTTCAACTGGTTGAAGTGGTGCAGCAGCGTCGCTTTGGAATAGACATAGACCGCCGTCCCCACTTCCTTCGCGATGGTGGTCGCGGGGACGTTTTCACAGTAGAGCTCGCCGTTTTTGTAGTTGAAGAAGTCCATCGGTGTTTCGTGCTTTCGGGAAAAGACGAAACATCGTATCCAAAATGCGCTCGGCTGTCATGCGGCTAGAAATCAAGCGGATTTTGGCCGCCCTGGCGTTTCAGGGTGGCTTTGCGTGTGCCGCTTTGGAATTCGATGGTGTCGCCTTTGATGACGCCGGTGAACTTGAACGACTGGCCGTTGCTGACGAAGAAGCCGGTGAGTTGGCCGTCGCCGGTCATAAGGTCGCCGACTTCGAAGACTTTGTCGCCGAGCTTGATGGTCGGCGTGCTGTCTTTCGGCAGCGTGAGCGTAAGCTGGCCGTCGGTGTAGACGCCTTCGGCGGTTGCCGCAGGCACATCGGGGTTCACGGGCGGGACCGGATTGACAGGCGGAACCGGATTGACCGGCGGGGGGAAGACCGGGGGATTGACGGGTGGATTAACAGGCGCATTCACCCCCGCGATCGGGCCGACCGGGGCACCGACCACGCTCGAACGAGTGGTCGTGGTCAACTGGCCTTTCACCTCCATGTTCATCGGCCCCTGCGGACCCTGCTGAGCGCCGCTGGCGGTGAGCGGGCCACCTACGGTCATGTCCAGCGGCTGGCTGCTCTGCACGTCGACCGTCCCCTTGCCACCGATCCGCATGTCCATCTTCATGCCGCCCATGTCCCCGGCGACGGTGACATCCAGCTCCACCACCGCGACCTCGCGCCCCCCGACGTTGCTGACGCTCAAAAGCTTGCCCGTGCCGCTCGCCTCCGCCTTGGAGCCCGGCGGGATCATGTCCTGAAGATTGGCCGGGTCGATCTTCCATGTCTCGCCAACGCCCACCGGCGTCGCGGGCATCATTGACTGCTCGTTGCGGAACATCTGCGTCAGTTCCATCGCGCCCGCCTGATCGAGTTCGGCGCTGAAGTGCAGGTCTTTTTCCCCGTTGCGAGTGACCGTGATGGTCTTGCCCGCCAGGCTCGAGGGTTGGGCCTGTTTGCCCATCTGCCCCATGTCCATTTCGTTGGCGCAGTCGTTGCCGAAGACGAACGTCGCCTTGGTCATCTTTCCGGCCGGACCCACCGCGTCCACGGAGATCGTGCCGCTGCGCGTCTGCTTGGCCGTCTGCTGCATCTGCTGCACCACCTGACCGTTGGCGCTCATGGTGATGTTCATCTGCATGGTCAGGTTGCTCGCGCTGGTGATCTTGTCGCCTGGCGCGTACACCTTGCGAAACGTCACCTGCTGGGCATGACTGTAAGCGGCCAGACAAAGCAGCGCCGCAACGGTAATTCTAAGTGTCTTCATGTGCTCCCTCGAGCGTTAAGGTTATGACTTGATCGACGCGGAAACCTTAACCGACTTCGGGACTTAATTCGACCAAAATCCATGACGTCGTCCGGCGTTTTCTGTCGAATGAGCAAACATTCACTGGCGTATCTCGCCGATCCGGGTAGGTTAAATCGACCAACCGCCTTCGCTAGTCGGACATACATGCTAATTCGTATCGGTTTCGACGTGATCTTCGACCTTCCCGCCCCCTCGGCGATGCTGCTGATGCTGAATCTGCATCCGTCGCGGCATACCAGCGTGCGCAAACCGGAGGCGGTGCGTGTTGAACCCGACGTGCCGATCCTGCAATACACTGACACCTTCGGCAACACCTGCGGTCGCCTTCATGCGCCTGCGGGGGTGCTGCGGCTTTACAACGACGCGGTCGTCGAAGACGGCGGCTGGCATGACGAGCTGGGCGTCGGAGCCGAGCGTCATCCGGTCGATCAACTTCCGCCTGACGTGCTCCAATTCCTGCTCGCCAGCCGGTATTGCGAAGTCGATCTGATGAAAGACATTGCGTGGCAGCTTTTCTCGATGGTCCCGCCGGGCTGGGTGCTCGCGCAGGCGATCTGCAACTGGGTTCATAACAACGTCACCTTCGGCTACCAGCACGCCCGCAATACGCGAACCGCGTTCGAGGTGCATCGCGAGCGGGTGGGCGTGTGTCGTGATTTCACACACCTCGCCATCACGTTCTGCCGTGCGATGAACATTCCGGCGCGTTACGCGACCGGCTATCTCGGCGATATCGGCGTGCCAGCGGTGCCGTGTCCGATGGATTTCAGCGCCTGGTTCGAGGTTTACCTCGGCGGGCGATGGTGGACGATGGACGCCCGCCACAACACCCCCCGCATCGGCCGCGTGCTTATGGCGCGCGGGCGCGACGCCACCGACGTCGCCCTCACCACCGCCTTCGGCGTCGCAAATCTGCGGCAGTTCAAGGTGTGGACGGACCAGATTCAGTAATGCGTTTGACGGTAAACCTTTGCGCCGCTCGACCTTAGCCGCAATGCTACGCATTGCGCGTTTTCGCCCGATGTCACTGAAGCGGAAGACGCGCAACGCGTAGCGTAGCGGCCACTTGCAGCTTGCGCGATCCGGGCAGCGAACACTACAAAATGCATGCGCGCGTCAGAACTTGCGTTTGCGTTTGCGGTCGCGCGCGGGCTTGGGCTGGCGGGGGAGGGTGGGGATCGTGGAGGTGATGACCGCCGGTTCGCGCACCGCACGCTTGGCGGCGTGTTTGGCGAGGGCTTCGTCGATCACGTCTCGCGTGTCGACTTGTGGCGTCTGGGGGATGTCGTCAGAAATATGATGTTTGTGGGGTCTGGCCATGGTGGTGGATCGATTGCGCGAGTCGCGTTCGCTGCGAGGTTATTCGTTGAACTCCGCCAGCCGCTGCCGCGTCAGGTGAATGAACTTGCCCTTGGTTTCCAACGCGATTTTCTTCAGCGGATCGCCGGCGGGGCTGTCGCCGAGCGTGACGGTGAGGATCTTGATCGATTTGCCTTTGACGGCGTTCAATACGTTATTCACGAAGTCGGATCCTTCGAGCTGGTCGGACTTGGCGGTGACGAGGACGATCTCGCCTGGCGACTGCTCGACCGCGTGCTGGATGGCAGATTCGACCGTCGTCGCCCGGCCGGTGGAGACGTCGTCGAACCAGGTCTTCAACTTCTCTGCTTCTTCAGGCGATGCATACGTCGAGCCGGTGCGTGGGAAGGCGTCGTCCGAGCCGTTGTTCCAGAGGACAACCGCGAACTTGCGGTCGCCGCCCAGCGACTGCACGGAGCGTGTGGTGAGGGTCTTGATGACCGGAAAAAAGTTGGCCGTCGCGTCGCCACGGTCGATGACGTAGACGACTTTGTCGGCGTTGAGTTCGGCCTGGAGGAAGCTGGGGGTGGACGGGATGTTGGTGGCGACGCCACCGTCGGAGCCGGTGTCGGTTGTGCCGCCATCATTGCTGCCGAAGACAAGATACATCGCCCCGGCGGACAGGATCGCGATGACCACGAATCCGACGACGAACGCGATCAGCGTCGCTTTGTTCGCCGCCTTCTGCTGCGCCGGCGAGGCGGTAGTCATGTTGCGTGACGTCCGATGCGCCAGCCCGCTGGACAAGCCGGAACTGTGAACGACCTCAGCCAGTTCCTCTAAACCCGAAGGTGCCGACGATAGGCCCGTGCGGGACTTCACCTGGTAGAGCGCCTTGGGTTCTTCCGGTGCGCCGGCCGACTGCTGGAGAGGCGATCCCGGCGCGCGCGGGCGTGCGCCGGGCTTGGGGACGGTCTGGATCGTGCCGCAGTACTGGCACCGGCAGACCCCGCCAGCGAATGCGTCGTCGACCTCGAGACCGTTCTTGCAGTTGGCGCACGTAAGCTGAATCACAGAATGCAAACCTCAGTCGCACTTTGCCCTCGGGGGTTCATCGACGCTTATACTACTCTACCCGATGCCCTATCACGTCACCAAAGCCGAATTCGCGCGACTTGTGGAAGATTCACTTGCCGATCTGCCGCAGGAGTTCGCGGACTTTCTGGAAGAAGTCCCCATCGACATTCGCGACCGGCCAACCCGCAAACAACTCAGCAGTGTCGGCCTGAAGGACGACGAACTGCTCCTTGGACTGTACGTGGGCACCAGTCTGCCCGACCGATCCGTCGAAACCGGCGTGCGCATGCCCGACGCGATCTACCTGTTCCAAGAGGATATCGAGGAAGTCAGCGATTCTGAAGCCGAGCTGAAGAAGGAGGTCCGGATCACCGTCCTCCACGAGATCGGCCATCACTTCGGGCTAAACGAGGACGACCTGGACCGGCTTGGGTACGGGTGACGAATCGCCGAGTGGCGCGGAGCCGAAGACGGGAAATCCACGAATCTTCACGAATCGACACGAATGAAGCGCACATTTAGCCACCGATGGGGCACCGATTTACACCGATGAATTGCCTTTTGCATTTATCGCAGGCCAATCCCTGTTTCTTGATCTGATTCGTGTCGATTCGTGAAGATTCGTGGATCCAGTTTTTTGCCGATCCGGCGTGGGCGCAAAAAAACGCCCGAGCCTCCGCAGGCCGGGCGTCGCTGGTCATGGTTGCGTGGGGATCAACGCAACGGTGGCCTACGCAATGCGGGTTATGCGCCGCTTTAATTCGAAGTGGCGGTGTACGGGAGGAGGGCCATGTACCGGGAGCGCTTGATGGCGCGGGCGATCATGCGCTGTTCCTGGGCGTTGGCACCGGTGCGTTTACGGCTCTGCATCTTGCCGTTGCCGCTCATGAGTTTTTTGAGGGACTCGGTGTCCTTGTAATCAACGTAGATCTTGCCGGTCTCCGTCAGACGGGTGACCTTGACCTTCGGCTTGTTGAACGACTGAAACTGCTCTTTCGGACGGGCCATTACCAATACTCCAAAATTCAAAATGTCGAGACGGGAAAATGTACCACCGATCAATAGGAATTCAAGCTGCGGGAAGGCGGAACCCAATTTTTAAGCCGAGAGTCGGCTTTTGCGAGGCCGGGCGTGCTTGATCGCGTACAGGCGCTGGTCCGCCGATGCCAGGAGCTGGGCGTCGGGGGCACCGGGTTTTACGTCCTCGAACAGGCTGGCGATGCCGATCGATAACTGCGGACGGGGATTGAGGTTACGGTTGTGCTTGGTCAGCCCATCGACGAGGTAGCGCAATCGGTCGGATAGCGCCTTTGCGCTGACCATATCCGCGCCGGGGAGCAGGATGACGAACTCGTCCCCGCCGTAGCGGTAGGCGGTGTCGGTATCGCGGATGGTGGAGCGGATGACCTGTCCGATCGATCGCAGCAGGTCGTCCCCCGCCTGATGGCCGAGGGTGTCGTTGAGGTTTTTGAAGTAATCGACGTCCACCATCAGTAGGATCAGATCGCGCCGTGCGGTGCGACAGGCGTCGATCGTCTTGCCGTACTCTTCGTCGAACGTTCTGCGGTTGTTCACCCCGGTCAGCCCGTCGCGAGCGGCCTTGGCGTGCATCGCGCCAAGCTTGCGCTCCAGCGCGTCGGTCCGGCTGGCGATGCGCTGGCGCATCTCGCCGTTGAGTTCGACAATCTGCGTCTTGTGCGCCCTGATCTCGAGCACGAGTTCCTGGATCGGTTTCACCAACGGCCCCGGGCCGCGCTCGATCACATCCAGCGATTCGACCGGAACCGTCCCGCGACGCACTTCTTCGATCAGCCGGCGCAACCGCATCGTCGGCAAACGCCAGTACAGCACCTCGTGCGCCAGCGCCCCGGTCAGCATCAGCACCATCACCGCAAGCAGCAGCACGACCGTTGAAACCGAGGTCGCGATGCTGGTTTTCGACAGATTCAGCAGCGTCGTCGCCGACCACGCCGTCGCAATAAACACGCCCGCGGCGACGAACCCCTGGAGGGCGTACTTGCCAATCCGCCTCGCTCGGTGTTCGGCCTGTTCAGTCGATGGATTGGGCGCAGACGTTGGTTCCACATGCATCTGATCGGAACTTCCGATCCGCCGCTTAAGGTCGCAGGTCCGATAGTGGGTGAGGATTTTTCGCTAGCGCGGTTTGCGAACCCTCGTCGGGTCACTCCGGGAGGGCGAGGCTCCCGCCGAGCCTTGAGCGATCGCCCGCTCCCGGCTCGGCAGTCGCCTCGCCCTCCCAATCCGCCGCTTCGCGAACCCGCCGACACGCCATAACCCCTTCGACGGTGCCATTCCGAAGTACCCCGAATGTAGCATGCTACATTCGGCGCACTTCCGCCGGCGACCGTAACTCCAGTCCCGGCCATGACTTCATCAATCACGCACCACGCCGCGCACTGCGCGCG
>JBBQQZ010000087.1:0-11524 GCA_038215325.1 Tepidisphaerales bacterium
GGTGGGAGGTCGGGGGTTGGGGGGTGGGCTTGGTGGTCGAACGAGGGTGATCGCATCTCCTCGACCCCCGACTCCCGACCCCCGACCCCCGACCCCCCACCCACGACCCCCAACCCACGACCCACAACCCACAACCCACAACTACATCACCATCGTCTCACACCTCACGCCCATCGTCGCGATCTGCGCGCGGATTTCGGGGGCGTAGCCGCTGTTGGTGATGATTATCACGTCCGGACGGTCGGTCAGCAGGTGTTCCGGGGCGACGACCTTCTGTAGCGTGCGGGGGAGGAATTTGCCCTGGCGGTAGGGGTTGATGTCGACGACGTAGGGCACCTGGGTATCGGTGATGTCGAACAGGCAGCAGAAGCTGATCGCCCGGGCACCGGCGCCCCACATGGCGACGCGTTTGCCGGCGGTCAGTAGGCTGTCCAGCACGTTGCGCCACTCGGCGGTCTTGCGCTGGTGTTCGGCGACGAACCGCTGGATCGTCTGGCCGAACGCCGCGACCGCGACCGCGTCGATCTGGAACTGCCTCACCGACTTGGTCACGCCCGCCTCGACGCCCAGGTTCTGGTCCTCGACGAAGCAGGCGAAACAGTCCTGCACCGGGTAGCCCATCTCCTCAAACAGCTTCGCCAGCGACCACTTGCTGTAGAAACAGCCGTGCTCGTAGACGATGTTCCAGATGCAGAGTTGCTCGAACGTGTGGGCGCTATTCGGCACCTCGGCGTAGATCACGCCGTTCGGTTTCGCGACGCTCCCGCGGAAGCAGTCCAGAAACTCACGCGGCCGGGTGACATACTGAAGCATCGACCGAAACGTCAGAAAGTCCGCCACCTGGTCCTGGTCGTTGCAGGTGTAGAACCGCTTGTGGACGCCAATCGCTTTTCGCTCGTCATCGGTCAGGTTGTCCTCGACGAACGTCGGATCAAACCCGATCCCGCGGTTGCCATAAGGGATCGTAATTCCCTTCAGAAAATCCGCCTTCCCGCAGCCGATCTCGAGCACGGTTTTGCCGTGCAAGTCATGCCGATCGACCAGACCCTGCGTGAGTTTGTCGATGAACGTGCGATACGTCGGCGAGTGGTGCAGCGAGATGTTGTACGTGGCGTCGAAGACGAATTTCGACGGGTCGAAGCTGGGGTTGAAGATGTGGCTGCACGCGGCGCAGTAAGTGAGGTGGATATCCCCGCGCGGCGCAACAATGGCCGCCTGTCGTGTCGGCCAGATGAAGCCGTCCTGACACGGGACGTCCAACTGCTGAAAAAACAAGCGCGTCTGCGCCGACCGGCAAACCGGACAGGCGGGCGAAGCGTTATCGGGCGTATGCGTCATGCGAATCCTATGCTCGCGGTCGTCAAAAGGTGTACCCCATTATCGGCACGCCGGCGGCGAATTGTCGCATTTGTCATCGTCCAGGCGTTATCGGGCAGGATGCGGTCGTTCAAAGAAGTGATCCATGAATCATCACGAATCGAGACGAATCGCCACGAGAACCCTCTGAATAACCCTGGCTGATGCGCAAGTTGTCATCCTGAGGTACTCCGAAGGATCCTGTCGGCACGCAAAAGGCCCGCAAATCACGTAGTCGAGTAGATGCTTCGGGGTACCTCAGCATGACATTCTGGAAATAATCAGGTTATTCAGCGGACTCACGAATAAATCGGAGGCGTTCTGAACCACAGATGACACAGATTTCCCAGATTTCAAGACGGGAACTCAATCTGTGAAATCTGTGTCATCTGTGGTTCTAAGATCTTTGTATTCCATTTCGTGTCGCTTCGTGAAGATTGTTGGATCCCTCTCATTCTCATATCCAGATCCGGACCAAGCCGATCCCGATCGCGCCGAGGACCAGCCACGTCGCGTTCAGGTTTTTCCAGAGCAGCAGCGCCAGGCCGGCGATCGCGATCGCGATGTTCAGTCCGTCGATTCCTGATCCGTCGACCGTGAACGCGTCGTCGCTGAGGCGTACGATCGTGAAACCGATCATCACCACCACGGCCGCGTTCATTGCGTCCAGCGCGCCGCGGGCGAGGGTGCTTTCGCGCAGTCGCGCCAGCACGGGTGCCAGCAGCGCGATGAAGATGAACGACGGCGCGAAGATCGCCATCGTCGCCACGACCGCGCCGACCACGCCGCCGGTCGTACCGTAGCCGAACGTGTTTGAGCCGAGCAGATACCCTGCGAACGTCGCCGTCGTCAGCAGCGGCCCGGGAGTGAACTGGCCGACCGCGATCGCATCGTTCAACTCCCGCGTTGTCAGCCAGTGGTGTTGGTCGACGAGTCCCGTCTGTAGAAAACTCACCAGCACGTACCCGCTGCCGAACAAGGTCGCGCCGACCTTCAGAAAAAACCAGATCATTTCGATCCATCGCGAATCGAAGACGGTGTCGAAGGAAGGCATGGTCGTCTGCGCCAGCGGCAACATCGCCGCCGCGCCGGCGTTTTTGGTTTTCCAGATGATCCCCAGCGCCGCCGCCAGCGCGAGCAGGAAGATTTCGGGCTGGATCGTATGGAACAGTTGTTTGATCGGCCGGGCGTCCATCGCGTTGAGCACGAGCAACCCCAGCGTCATCACGCCGATCGCCATCTCGAATGGGCTTTTGAACGCGTCCCTCGCCAGCCGCAAACACGCCGCCGCCACGATCGCCACGATCATCGCTGCGACCGTGTGCAGCACCGGCGTCACTGCCGGCAATGTTCCGTAGCGTACGTACAGAAACGCGATCGGCAGGATGATCAGCACCGCCGGCGTGATGAAGCAGACGCCCGCGATGACCAGCCCCGGAAATCCGCCGCGGACGTACCCCATGTGGATCGCCAGTTCGGTGGAGTTGGGCCCGGGGATGAAGTTGACCGTCGCCGCCATATCCAGGAACTGCTGGCGGTCGCACCACTTGCGCTTGGTGACCAGCTCATTCTCCATGAGCGCCAGATGCGCCATCGGCCCGCCGAACGCGGTAAACCCGAGCTTCGTGAACACCGCCGCGATCTCGATCCACCGATCGACGCGCGGACTCCGTTCGGATTCCATCTCAACAGGCACATCACTCATGGCGGAGGTTGTAGGCGCGAAGCGGGGGCGGAGGCAAGGCGTTGGGTTAAGGTTGCCATATGACCGCCCCGGAAACCGACTCGGCACGGAAAGGGGATTGGGATCCACGAATCATCACGAATCGACACGAATGCATGCAAAGGCGTTTTTAGCCACCGATGGGGCACCGATGAACACCGATGAGATGAATGGAATCAAGTGGTGTCCGTATCGGCGAGAAGCTGTGTCATTCTTTTGAATTCATTCGTGTCGATTCGTGAAGATTCGTGGATCCTCCCCCCCGCAGCTTCGCGGTCGGATCTATTTCACGTCACACGCATCGTCTCAAAACCCCGTCGTCGCGATCTCCACGCTCTTCAGGAGCGCCATCGCCTTATTCCGGCATTCCTCATATTCGCTTGCCGGGATGGAGTCGGCCACCACGCCGGCGCCGGCTTGGACGTCGAACGTGCCGTTGCGGTAGACCATCGTGCGCAGCGCGATGCAGGTGTCGGTGTTGCCGGCGAAATCGAAGTACCCGACCGCGCCGCCGTACGGGCCACGGCGGGTGGGTTCGACCTCGTCGATGATCTGCATCGCGCGAATCTTCGGCGCACCGCTGACCGTCCCCACCGGCAGGCTCACACGTAGTGCGTCGAAGGCGTCCTTGCCTTCGTCGAGTTGGCCCGTGACGTTGCTGGAGATGTGCATGACGTGGCTGTAGCGCTCGATCGCCATGCACTCATCGACTACCACGCTCCCGATCTTGCAGACCCTGCCGATGTCGTTGCGGTGAAGATCGACCAGCATGATGTGCTCGGCCCGCTCTTTCGGGTCGGCGAGCAGTTCTTTTTCGAGCGCCCGGTCCTCTTCCTCCGTCTTCCCTCGCCGCCGCGTGCCGGCGAGGGGGCGCGTGGTGACCAGCCGGTCCTGCACACTCACCAGCACCTCCGGCGACGAACCGATCAGGCTGCACATCGGCGTCTTCAGATAGAACATGTAAGGCGACGGATTGACGACCCGCAGCGCGCGGTAGACATCAAACGGATTGGCCGGGCTGGCGACGCGCAGGCGCAGCGACGGCACGAACTGGAAGATATCGCCGGCCTTGATGTACTCGATGCCTTTGGCGACGCCGGCCTCGTACTGCTCTTTGGAAAGGTTGCTAGAAAAGTTCAGCGTCAGCGGTGCCTTCGGATCGACCTCCCCCATCCGACTCACCGGCGGCTGCTTCAGGAGTTGCACGATTCGATCGACGCGACGCGTGGCGTCTTTGAAGGCTTCGGCGACCGCGCTAGCGTGGTCAGTGGCGAGTGGCGAGGGGTCAGAGGCAGAAACGCCCGCGTCCTTCTCGTCACTCCCCACCCGCAACTCGCCACTGCCTTCGCGCGGCACGAATGCGTTGGCGACAACTTTGATGGTCTTATCGACGTTGTCGAAGATGACCAGTTCGTTATACAGCCCGAACATGACATCGGGCAGGCCGCGATCGTCTTTGGGGGCTTGGCTTAGCTTTTCGCCTTCGTAGTAGCGGATCAGATCGTATGACGCGTAGCCGACCAGCCCGCCGGTGAAGGTGGGGAGACCGGGGACTTTGGCGACTTTACGCGGCGGGAGCATTTTGGAGAGGTCCGCCAGCGGGTCGGTGGTTTTGAACTGCTCGCCGGTCTTGCCCCAGCGGATGATGGAGGCCTCGCCCTGGATGGCGGTGTAGAGCGCCGAGGGGTTGGTGGCGATGAAGGAGTAGCGTCCGATCTTGTCCCCGCCGACGACGGATTCGAGCAGGAACGCGTTGGCATCGCGGCCGAGCACTTCAAACGCAGTGACCGGCGTCAGATGATCCGCCAGAAGCTGCCGATACACCGGCACGACATCCACGCCATCGGCGAGCGAGCGAAATTCTTCGAGTTCCGGGAAATATCGAGGCATAAGTGCAGGCAGATTCACGCAGATGGGCGTGGAATGCAAGCAGGGCCAAGTCATTTGCCCCGCTCTTAAACTAATTAATAAGCATTTGCGCCAGCCCACATCATTTGCTACATCATCCCCACCGCAGAGGCCTCGCGGGCTGAACAATCCAGACTCTGACCCCGAGGTTTCGCATGGACGCACTGCCGTACGACATCCTTGCGCGCTTGAACAATGACCTTCAACCCGACGACGCACGGCATCCCGTCGATCAGCACCTTGCGCGGCGGAAACGCCAAATAACTTTGCCCTGGGCCATACTCGGTCCTAAACTCAGATTGTAATTGCATTACGTCCGGAAATTCGTAAAACAGCCTCGGCCTATTGGCTTTCGGCTCCAACCGCCGGGGATCGATAGTCGGGAGAAAATGCACGGGAGAATCGTAAAAACCGCGACGGGGGTTGTTGGCTGGCTCTGCGCCTATGCGCCAGCGGCTCCGACCTATTTTATCTCCGCCGAACCCGATTTCGCTCAGGTTTATGACGATTCGGTCGTCGTCCCCCTGACCCACCCTGACCACATCGAGCACGCCCGCGACCTGATCCTTACAGCCCCCACTGCCGGTGCAGCGGTCGTTTTTTCCGAAATCTCCGCCTCGGGGAATGGAACCCATCGCGACGTCCGCGACCCGGGCACGCCCGCCTGGAGCTGGCATGTCAGCAGGGTGCGGGGGTTTGGCGATGTCGGGACCGAATTGATCGGCAGTTGGCCGTCCTATGTGGAAAAAAATCGCGTCCGCTGGTTCGATGACACCGGCGTCACCCCGGAGACCGGGAAAATCGGGTTCTGGAACTACACAATCGTCAGCGAACTGCCCAACGACCCCGCGCAGGTTCCTCCCGCCACGATCATCCCGCTCCCTGCGGCGCTTTCGAGCGGCATGGTGACCTTCGGACTGATCGGGGTCGCCTGGGCCTACCGCCGATACCGCAAAGCCCGCACCGTCCAGCAAGGATGAACCGTCGCCCCGCCGTCATTCGACATTCGTCATTTAGATTTCGACATTCTTGCTACTTGCCCCTTGCCCCTCGCCCCCTAATACTGACCTCCCCATGCTCGTGCTGATCGATAACTACGATTCGTTCACCTACAATCTGGTCCAGACATTCGGGCAGGTGCGTCCGGGTTTGAAGATGGAGGTCTTCCGCAACGACAAGGTGACGATCGACCAGATCGCCGACCTCAAGCCCACGCACATCTGCGTCAGCCCCGGCCCGTGCTCGCCCAAAGAGTCCGGCATCAGCAACGACGTGATCAAGCATTTCGCGCCCAAGCTCCCGGTCCTGGGCGTCTGCCTCGGCCACCAGTGCATCGGCCACGTCTACGGCGGGATCGTCGAACGTGCCTCCCGGCTGATGCACGGCAAGACCGACCAAATCTACAACGACGGGCTCGGCATCTACCAAGGCATGCCCAGCCCCTTCACCGCCACCCGCTACCACTCGCTCATCATCCGACGCGGCACCCTCAGCGAAACCGACTTCCTCGTTACCGCCTGGACCGACCAGGACGAAATCATGGGCGTGCGCCACAAAACATGGCCGTTGGAAGGCGTGCAATATCACCCCGAAAGCTTCCTGACCGAAAACGGCGCGAAGCTGCTCGAAAATTTTCTGAAAAAATAGCATTCAGCGCCATCCGGCTCAGGCGATGGCGACTTAGCGTTCCCAGTCGAACAGGATCCCGATCGTCTGGGCGCGCCTGCCGTTCGCGGTCGCGTAGGCGGCGGCGCAGTCCGAGGGAGCGACGACATCGGTGATCAAGCCTTCCATATTGAACCGGTCTCGCAACACGGCAGCCGCCACGCCTGCGCCCGCTACGTTCGCCGCCGAGGCGTTCGGGAGGCAGTTTCTCGATCAACCGGGCGCGACCGTTGAATGCGTGGCAGTGTTTGATGCGCAGGCACCGGCGTACTGCATCTTTCATTCACATGCGACGCTGGAGCTGGTGCATCACCTGAGCGGATCGGGCGTGACGCACCTTCGCAGCGGCCAGGAGTTTCGATACCGGCCGAACGATGTCGTGCTCTACCCGCCTTTGATGGCGCACGACCAGCGATCGACCCGGCTCGGGCGGGATCTGTGTGTTCAGTTGCGGCTACCCGCGCCTGTCTCACCCCCCGCGATCGGGCTATACGTCCCGCCGATCGCCGATGCACGTCTGCGGGCGGCGTTCGTGTCAATGATGAGTTTCCGCCCCGACGCCAACGCCATCGAGCGGGCGGCGATGGGGCACCGCGCCACCGCGCTGCTGATCGAGTTGTATGCCCCAGGCACCAGCCTCGACGCAATCGATGCTGCCGACGACCTGCCGCATCGCGCCTATGAACTGCTCCGCGCGCGGTTCGATTCGATCGTCACGCTCGCGGACATCGCCGAGGAATTGAAGATCTCGCTCGATCACCTGCGACACCGCTTCAAGCAGCGATACGGCCGATCGATGCACAGCGTGGTCGCGGAGTTGCGGCTGAGCAAAGCCAAGCATCTGCTGGCGCATTCGCCGCTGAGTTTGAAGGTGATCGCGCAGGCGTGCGGGTTTGCGAACGAGCGATACCTCTGCCACTGCTTCCGCCAGCACACCGGGCGTACGCCGGGGAGTTTCAGGCGTGGCAGGACAGCGTAGCCGGACGCTACGCCTGCGTGGGCAGCATTTCTCGCGTCACTTCGTGGTGCAGTTTTTCGCCGTTGAAAAAGCGCATAGCTTCTTCGATCGCGAGTTGGCCCATGTCCTTGCACGCCTGCTGGATCGCGCCGGCGATGTGCGGGGTGAGGATGACGGTGGGCACCGTTCGCAAAGGCGAATCGGGACGCGGCGGTTCCGGATCCGTCACGTCGAGGCACGCGTAGAGCGGGCGGCGTTTCATCTCGCTGACCAGTGCGTCCTCGTCCACCAGCGCGCCGCGCGAGGTGTTGATGAAAACGGCATGATCGGGCAATAGCGCCAGCGCCCGTGCGCCGAACATGCGGTGGGTTTCGGGGATGTTCGGGGCGTGCAGCGAGACGACTTCGCAGCGGCAGGCTTCCTGGAGGCTGACCGGCACCACGCCCATCGCCTCGGCGGCGGCGGGAGTGAGGTGCGGGTCGTAGACTTTGATCGTGATGCGCGGGTAGGTCTTGAGGATATGAATGACTTCGCGGCCGACGCGCGACGCGGCGATGATGCCGACGTCCATGTCCATCAGCTCGCGTACGACAGACTTGCGACGCCGGACCTCTTCCTGATCGCCCTTGGCGTACGCCGGGCCGATCCAGGGGATTTGCTTGAGCATCGTCACCATCATCGAGACGGTGAACTGCGCCACCGCCACCGCATTGGCACTGGCGGCGGTGGTGACGCGGACGCCGCGGTCGTAGACGGATTCGTCGACCAGCGTCTTGACCGAGCCGGCACTATGGGCAATCAGTTTCAGTTTCGGCGCCGCCGCCAGCAGGGGCTGGCTGATCCGCATGGTGCCCCAGCCGGTGATGAGCACCTGCGCGTCGGCGAGAACCTTGCGGTAATCGTCGACCACCGCGTTGCTCGGCAACGGCCCGCGCACGGCGGCGAAAGCGTGCAGCCGATCGAGATCCTCGATACGGAACATCCGCTTGCACATCTCGGGACTAAGAGCGATTCCAACGACCGGTTTGCTTGGCATTGATACTGCACTCCGCGCGGACGCAACTTTCGTCCGAAGATTGACCTGATAATCATCGTGGGGCGCGGGATGTCAATCCGGCGGGCACTCGCGGGGAGGGACACCGGCATGATTTACGGGCATGGAGCCGGTATAACCTTCGGAAGCCATTCGGGTCGAAGTGCCCCGGGTGAGATGCACAGAGATGTTGGCGGGATCGGCCGATGGCAGAATTGAAATGAGCAGAACGCTCTTCTGGTACGTCTTTAAGAACCTGTTTCGCGTCTTCATGGCCGCGGTGGGCATTATTGCGGCCATTATGACGTTCGGCGGGCTGCTCAAACCGCTCACCGAAGGCGGGCTGCAACTGGCACAGGTCGGGCAGATCCTCGCCTTCGCCACGCCGGCGATGTGGACCTACGCGTTGCCGATTGGGGCGCTATTTGCCACATCGATCGTCTACGGACGACTCGCCGCGGACAACGAAGTAACCGCAATCCGCGCCGCCGGCATCAGCCTCGGGCCGCTGGGGCTGGGGATGCCGGCACTGGTGATGGGGTTGATCTGCGCCGTGTTCAGCGTCATCTCGCTTTCAGTCATCGTCCCGGCGGCCAGCCTGCGGGTGGAACGCACGATCGTCTCCAACATCGGCCAGTTCGTCGTCAACCGGATCGAGCAGCAGCACCAGGTGCGCCTCCAACAGCCCGGCGGACAGGCACCGCTCACCGTCTACGCCCGCTCCGCGACGCTCGGCAAGCCCGACCCGGAATCGCCGAACGAGCAGGTCGTCATTATGACCGACGTCTCGATCGTCACCTACGAGGACGAAGGCAAGGATAAGGACAAGAAGCTGCAAGTCCCCGACGAGTTCTACATCGCCAGCGAGGCCCGGGCGTACATCCGCCAGCCCGACTACGAGAACAGCGACGAAGACCCGGTGCTGTTCCGCGCCTCGCTGACGCGCGGGATGAAATTCCCCCGCACGACGATCGGCCGATCGGAGAACGCGATCGCCGGCGGAGTGGGCGGGCTTCAGTTCGGGCCGTTCGAGTTGCGGTCGCCTCTGCGTGAAAACACCAAGTTCATGGACATCCGCCGGCTCAAACAATTGCTCGAGCAGCCCGAAAAAAGCCGGCGGATGAGCGAAATGCTGCGCGGGTTCATCCGCGCCGACCAGCAGCGTGAGTATCTCCTGAGCCTTCAGAAGGAACTGACCTACGGCCTGGGGGTCGTGAAGTTCAAAGCCCTCAACGGCGACGAATTCACGCTACAGCCCGGCACGCTGGCACCGGTGATCGAACGCAATCGCCTGGTCCTGGGCACCGCGTCCGGCGGGGCGAGGGAATCGGTCAGGCTGATCCATCGCCGGAAAAATGCGGCGTGGATTGAATCCATCGCCCGCGAGGCGCACCTGCGCGTCTTCCCCGATACCGACGAGAAGCGGCTGGCGGTCGCCGTTGAACTCCACGACACCATCGTGCGCGGCCCGGACTACGAAAACCCGCTGCTCAGTTTCGAACGCAATTTCAACATCGCGATGCCAACCCCCGTGCTTGCGATCGCGTCCCGCTCCGCAAGGCACTACCTCGCCGACACCACCAACATCCTGCCCGACCAGAAACGCTCGCTGCAACGCGCCCAGATGAAGCAGGAGAACTCGGTCATCAGCGAAATGCACAGCCGTGCCAGCTTCGGTATCAGTTGTCTGGTGCTGACGATGGTCGGCTACGGACTGGGTGTGATGTTCAAAAGCGGCAATTATCTGACGGCGTTCGCGGTCAGCGTCGTGCCGGCGCTGATGAGCATCGTGCTGATCGTCACCGGCCAGCACATCTGCGAAAACGTCCCGCAAGACATCGGCCCAAACTTCCAAAACCCCCTGCAACTCGGATTGATCGTCATCTGGGCAGGAAACGCTTTTGTGCTGGGCCTGGCGGTGGTGCTGCTCGTTCGCCTGAGGCGAACTTAGGGGCAAGTGCTGAGGGGCAAGGGGCAAGTGCCTCGAAGCCAAGGAGTGTATGATGATCCGAGACTTCACCGACCTGCTCATTTGGCAGAAGGCGATCGAGGCAGGACAGAAGATTTATGACCTCACCAGATCCTTCCCCGCCGACGAACGATTTGGCCTGACCGCGCAGGTGCGACGCGCTGGCGTATCGATTTCCTCAAATATCGCCGAGGGGCACGCACGCCAAGGGAAAGAGTTCGCACATTTCATCTCCATCGCGCGCGGTTCACTCGCGGAGACCGAGAGTCAACTGCTGTTTGCCGTCGCGATCGGTTATCTTCCGCCCGAACCGGTAATGGAGTATCGAACGCTCGCGGGTGAGATTCACCGTATGTGCTCAAGCCTTGTGGAGAAACTGAAAACCAACTGATACTTGCCCCTCGCCCCTGATTACATGCCCCTTCTCTTTTGAAAATCCTTACCCGCTACATCCTCTTCACCTACCTCAAGAACTACCTCATCAGCCTGTTCGTGCTGATCGGGTTGTATGTCGTATTGGACATGGTGTTTAACTTTGACGAGTTTGCGGTGTCGCGGGATTCGGGCGGGGCGATGGGGACGGTGGTCAATGTCGCGTCGTACTATTTTTACCAGTCGTTCAGCATCTTTTCGCACCTGTCGGGCGTGATTCCGGTGGTGGCGGCGGCGTTTACGTTCTTGAAGTTGGCGCGGTTCAACGAACTCACCGCGATGATGGCGGCGGGCATGCACCTGGTGCGGGTGGCGGTGCCGGCGATCTTCTGCGCGGTGGTGTTGTCGCTGTTATTCCCGTTGATCAACCAGGAACTGATCATCCCCAACATCATCCCCGAACTGACGCGCGGGCGGGTCGATCCGTCGGAAGTGGGGAAGCAGAAGATCGTCTCGATCCAGGCGATGCAGGACGACCAG
>JBBQQZ010000088.1:0-11462 GCA_038215325.1 Tepidisphaerales bacterium
CGACATCATCTCCATCGACGCCGACGTCGGCACGATCACGCTCGAAGTGAGTGACGAAGAACTCGCCAAGCGCAAGGCCGCGTTCAAGGCCCCGCCGATCAAGTACACCCGCGGCGTGCTCGCCAAATACGCCACGCTCGTCGGCCCGGCGTGCAAGGGCGGGGTGACGAGCTAGCCGACGTCCGGCCTGCCTCGGTTTGAATGGGACACAGATTGCACGGATGGGCACGGATTGGCTCAGATAAAGTCTGAACCGATTCGTGACGTCATTCGTCCCGAATGGTGGGTTTTCACACATTTGAGGGAATGCCGTAAGCCCCAACGCTCTTGCTCTTATACGAATCGTGGGTGATCCACGCGCCTGTAGCTGCGACGCCTGCGTCGCCCATTCGTTGGTCACATACGCAGAAATGGGCGACGCAGGCGTCGCAGCTACGCCGCATTCTCCGCGCGGGGTTCACGCACGAACCGTATTATCTGTGCCGATCCGTGACCATCCGTGCAATCCGTGTCCCGTCAGAACCATGACCCACGCGACGGCAACGGATCACCAGTCGAGATCCTCCCGCGGATTCACCGGGTGTTTTCGCGACAGTTCGTGGATCTGCGCCTGCTCGTCCTCGCTCAGATTCTTCGGGACGACGATTTTCAGGATGCAGAATTGATCGCCTTGTTCGCCGGAGCGTTTCACGCCGCGGGCCTTGATGCGCAGCTTGCTGCCGCTGCTGGTGCCGGGGGGGATGGTGAGGGTGACTTTGCCGTCGAGGGTGGGGACTTCGACGCGGGTGCCGAGGAGGGCTTCGTACACGCTGATGGGCAGGTCGAGCAGGATGTCGAGTCCGTCGCGGCGGAAGAAGGGGTGGGGGGTGACGGAGACGACAATGAAGAGGTCGCCGGGCTCGTAGCCGGCTCGGCCTCCCTTGCCGCGGACGCGCACGCGGCTGCCGTCTTTCACGCCGGCGGGGACTTTGACGTCGATCGTTTCGATCTGTCCGCCCATGTTCATGCGGAGTGGCAGGCTGGACCCGCGGGCGGCCTGGTCGAAGCTGAGGGTGACGGGATATTCGACGTCCGACCCGCGTTCCGGCTGCGCCGGATGCCTGCGGCGTCCTCCCTGGCGGTTGAACGGGCCGGCACCGCCGAAGAGCTGGTCAAAGATGTCCCCGAACTGCCCGCCTTGTTGGTCGAAGTCTTCGGGGGAGACGGTTTGGGAGCGGGCGCGATGGGCGCGGCGCATCTGCTCGTACGTATCGGGAGAAACCGACGCCCCGGCGTGGCCGAACTGGTCGTACTGCTTGCGCTTTGCGGCTTCGGACAGAACGTCGTACGACTCCTGCACTTCGGCGAATTTTTCCGACGCGCCGGCCTCCTTGTTCACGTCGGGGTGAAACTGCCGGGCCAGCTTGCGGTACGCCTTCTTGATCTCATCATCCGAAGCACTTCGGCCGATCCCGAGCACCTCGTAGTAGTCACGCTTGGTCATAGATCGGGCAATACTATGCGGAGTTCGGCGGTTCGTGTAGTCGTGGGAGCGTAAGTTTCAATGGGGCACTGATTGCACGGATGGGCACAGATCGGCACGGATATTTATTGGCAGAGACTTCCCCCCGAGGGCAATCGCAAGTTTCCTCTCCCGGTACGGTTGAACCAGGAATGAGTTAAACGCGAAGATGCGAAGACGCGAAGCAGCAAAATCGTCAAGTCGGAAACGTTCTTCGCGCCTTCGTCGCTTCGCGTTCAGTCGGAATGAAACATGGCCAAGGATTTAGATTTAGGTCATGCAAACCAATGCTCTTGTCTGTGCCGATCTGTGTCCATCCGTGCGATGTGTGACCTATCCAAACCATGGCACGCCGAACGGCGAGATTCGACACGCCCCGGCGGCGTGCGGTAGTCTCTTGGCCGTGCGTTTCGCGATTCCGCTCCTGATCCTCTCGATCCTCGCTGCGATCTGGCTGGCCTACGGGATGGATCCGGCGGTTGCGGTGGAGTTTGGCGGGCTTCCGATGATCGCACTCACGCGCCGCCTGCAATGGCTGCTGTTGATCGCCGCGATCGCGCCGTGCCTGGCGATGATCGTCGTCGTCGCGATGAACCGGGCTCGCGCGTGGTGGCTGCTGGGGCTGTCGATCGTGGTGGCGATGCTGTTCGTGCGGTTCGGATCCGACTCCCGCAAACCCATCCGCATCCTCGAGGCGCCGGCGATGCCGACGCTGAAGGAATCAACGCTCCCCACCGAAGAAGAGTGGGTCGTCGGCGTCGTTTTTGAGGATCATGCGTACGCATTCCCGTACCGCTCCCTCCTGCGCACGCCGATCGTGCAACTGACTGATTTTGACAAACGGCTGCTGCTGATTCATTCGCCGTACGCCAATAGCGCGACGGCGTTGGACGTGACGCGCGAGGTCCGGGCGAGCGATCTGGAGTTTGTCGCGTCGCCGGGCAACAGCACGCTGGTCTACAACCGCAAGTACGGGCAGTTTATCGTCGGGCTGACCGGTAAGACCGAGACAGGCGAAGACCCCACCGGCATTCGCGGCCGCGTGGCGACGTACCGAATGCCCCTGATGCTGTGGCGGCGGTTGTATCCGGAATCGAAACTGATGATCCCCAACGCCGCCGACGGCGCGTTGCCGGGCGTGGAGATCAAGATGAAATATCCCGCCCGCATCCCCGATACGTCGATGCCGGATGACACGCGCATCGTCCTGCTGCACACCCACCCGCCGGCAGCGCTGCTCAGCGGCGATTACGACCGCCCGACCCACACCCGCGCCGGCGACAAGCCCATCGTCCTCTGGCGCGACCGCGGGGTGCTCCGCGCCTTTGGACGCACGATCGACGGCGACCTGTTCCTTACGTTCAAAGTGACCAAGGACAAGAAGGGGAAGGCGCAACTGATCGACAATCAGACCGGATCGGTCTGGTCGTACAACGGAACGTGCGTGAGCGGGGCCTTGGACGGAAAGAAGCTGCCGACGGTGATGGTCGAGGAGGGCGTCTACTGGGGCGTGAGCCGCGAATGGTTCGCGGACCTAGAACTGATCCGGCAGGAGCGATAGCGGAAGTCTGATGCCACGGGCGTGAGCCCGCGCGTCTCTGCGTTGAGTGTGGTTGATCGAGTAGAAAGAACACACGGGCTCACGCCCAGGGCTCGGAAGAGCCTACGACTCTTTGGGAATTTTACGCGCCAGCGAGATCGCTTTTTCGATTCCTTCGAGGCTATGAAGGGCTTTTTCGGCCAGGCCGTAGTCGGGGTTGAGGTCGAGGGCTTGGCGGAACTGGCGTTTGGCTTCGAGGTAGCGGCCTTGGGCGCGCAGGACGTAGCCGAGGTTGAGCAGGGCTTCGTCGCGGTTGTCGTCGCCGAGGGCGATCGCCTGGCGGAAACATTTTTCCGCCTGCTTGAACTGCCCGTGGCTGGAAAGGTTGGAGCCGCGGAGGATCCAGAACCACGCCTGCTCCGACGCCGCTTCGTCTTCTGCCGCCAACTCGAACCAGCGTTCGGCTTCGACGTGATTGCCGGCGTCTTTATACAGATGGGCAAGCGTCAGTTGCAGCACCCAATCCGGGCCGGGGGAGAGTTCGACCGCCTTCAGCAGCGCCCGTTCGGCTTCGTCGGTCAGCCCCATCACGCGCAGGGAGTCGCCGAAGAGAAACCAAGCGTAATCTTCGTCGGGACGTCGTTCGAGGTACGGGCCGAGCAATTCCGCGACGACGGCTTCACGCTCCTGCTCGTGGGCAAGTTTGGCGTGTCGAAGAAGCTCGTCGAGCCATTCGTCGTTCGAATTCGGCATCTGAACGGTATTATTCGCCGTATTCGCGCCGGGAGCAAGTAAAAATATCGACTTGCGGCACTACCGCTCGAATCGGGGCGCGCTAATATGGGAAAAGGACCAAAGTGGACGTCGCGAATGATAAACGGGGGAATTGGTGTGGGATAAACCGCGTCACCAGGTGCGACAAAAGTTGCTCCGGGCAGTCGGCCGAAATACAGTTGTAACTTCAGAGGAGACTGCAACATGCGTAAAGCACTCGTAACGGCGGCGGTTTTGTTGATGGCGGTGGGCATTGCCTGGGCCGCGGGTCGGCCTGGTGTCGTCCGGACGAAAGACGGCGGGTTCTACGACGGCTCGGTCGAGGAAAAGGACGATACGGTCTCCGTTACCGTCCGCGGAATCACGACGGGCATTCCCCGCGACCGGATCGAATCCATCGTCTACGGCGAATTTGAAGCGCGCTGGACCGATGCCTACGCTAAGCTCGCCGCCGACGATATCAAGGGGCGTCTCACCGCAGCGCGGCGCGCGTTCGACGAGCGTCGCTACGACCTCGCCGAGAAGGCCTGCCGCGACGCCCAGTCCATCGATCCCAACAACGCCGACGCCGCAGAATTGCTCAAGCTGACCCTCAGCCAACGCCGGCTCGAAAGCAGCACGCCCCCGCCCGCAGGCGGTACCGACTCCAGAGATCCGGGCAGTTCGCCAACGTCGATGGGCAAAATCCCGTCCCCGTGGAAGACGCTGACCCCGCAGGAAGTCAATTCGATCAAGCAGCAGGAGCTGGCGGATACGGATGCAAAGGTCAATTTCAACTTCAAAAACGGCGTGTTGAAGAAGTATCACGATGCCGATCCCAACACGCAGATGACCTTCACGCAGTTCAGCAAACTGCCGACCGTGCAGCGAGCGATGATGATCATCCGCAACGGCGGCGATCTGGCGAAAGACGTTGACGTCGTCAACGACCCGGCCGTCATCCTCAGCTATAAGAAGGAGGTTCAGCCATTGGTCCTCCAAGGCTGCGCCACCAGCGCCTGCCACGGCGGGAACAACGAGTCGGCGAAAAAATTCGCGCTCATCACGCCCGCGCCCTCCACGCCCGAGGCGTACACCAATTTTTACGTCTTGCAGACCTACAAAAAGAACGTCAGCGAAGGCGTTATCGACGGAGTGTTCAACCCCGCATTCGCGACCATGATCGACCGTTCACATGCGGACATGTCGCTGCTGCTGCAATACGGCCTGCCCGAGCAGAGTGCCGATTACAAGCACCCGCGCACGCGCGGATACAACGGCATTTTCCCCCGCGGCAAGGAGGACCCGAAGTACCTCGCGATCCGCAGTTGGATCACGAGTCTGAACCGTCTCCCGCCGGACTACGGTTTCAAGTTCACCCTCGAACGCCGTGACGCCGTCGAAGCCACTCCGCCGACGACTGGTCCCGCCACAGGCCCGAGCGTGCAGGGCGCGGTCGATAGCGTAAAGAATCTGCTCAAGTAGAAGCGACGCGGTCTTCCGGAGCGTTTCGCGACGAATCTGCTCGCTGACACGCCGGGTAGATCCTTCGCGAATACGCTCAGGATGAACATTTTCTGACTGTCGTTCTAATGCCCATCAACCACTTCCACATCCTCGGCATCGCGGTCGTGGTCGTGTTGTCGATCTGGTTGCTGGATCGGTGGTGCTTTCGGCGTCGGGCAACGCGGTTTCGCGGGGTGGCGCGGGAGATGAAGGTGCGCTACAGCCCGGTCGATCGGTTCAATATCGCTCCCCGCATCGCGCCCGGCCTGCCCGATCCCGGTGCCGCTGACGTACTGGTGCGAGATCTGATGTACCGGACCACGCAGCGCGATCACGATTACGTCTTCACCGTCATTTACACCGTCGGCTCGATAGGCGGCACACGTCGAAAGCAACGGGTCGCCGCCGCCAGCGAACCGCACGGGCGGTCGTGTGATTCGTTTGGCGATTTGCGCTTCGCCGATGCGTCGCTCTCCGTCCGGGCACAGTACGAATCGCTGGTCGACTGATCCTCCGACTCGCGAGCCCGCCGACTTGCCGATACATTCCACGCATGTCAAAAGCGCGTATCCTCACCGGCGACACCCCGACCGGTAAGCTTCATCTCGGCCACTACGTCGGCTCGGTCGAAAACCGCGTCGCCATGCAGGACGATTACGACTGCTACTTCATCATCGCCAATAAACACGCGTTCACCACCCGCGCTGATAAGCCCGACGACATCCGCCAAAGCGTGATGGAGATCGCCACCGACTACCTCGCCTGCGGCATCGACCCCGCCAAGTCGACCATGTTCATCCAGTCCGAAGTGCCCGCGATCGATGAACTCACCTTCAACTTCGCCATGCTCATCCCGTTCAACCGCGTGATGCGCAACCCGACCCTTGCCCAGGAGATCAAGGACAAGGAACTCGGCGACAAATATCCCTTCGGCTTCCCCCTGTACGCGGTCGGCCAGTGCGCGGACATCCTGGCGTTCCGCCCGGAACTGGTGCCGGTCGGGGAGGATCAGATCCCGCACCTGGAACTGACGCGCGAAGTCGCCCGCAAGTTCAACCAGCTTTATTGCGGCGTGAACCCGCACGCCCGCGACCGGGAAGCCGTCAAATCCGGCGGGCTCTTCCCGATCATCGAACCCAAACTCGGCCGCGTGAAGCGACTGGTCGGCCTCGGCGCGCCCGGGCCGGATGGCAACCTGCTCAAAATGAGCAAGTCGCTCAACAACGCGATTTTTCTCTCGGACACGCTCGAACAGATCGAGAAAAAAGTGAAGGGGATGTACACCGACCCCAAGCGCCTCCGCGTCACCGACCCCGGCGAAACTGATCCGTCGAAAAATCCGCTGTGGGCGCTCCAGGAAACGTTTAACCCCGACAGCGCCTGGGTCGACGAACACCGCGAACTCTACAAAAACGGGAAGGTCGGCGATGTCGTCATCAAGAAAAAGCTGATCGAAGTCGTCAACACGCTGGTCGAACCGATCCGCACGAAGCGGAAGCATTTTGAAGACCGGCCCGACGACGTCATCGATGCACTCCGAATCGGCACCGCCAAAGCCAACGTCGTCGCGGAAGAAACGCTGGCGCTGGCGAAAAAAGCGATGAAACAGGATTATTTTCCGCGGAAGCTAACGATTGGATAGGCCACAGATTGCACAGATTAACACAGATGGACACAGATTAAATCCATTTGAATTTATCTGTGTCGATCTGTGTTCATCCGTGCAATCTGTGTTTCATTTCGAACAAGGAATCGAAGATGGACTACATCAATCTCGGACCAACCAGTTGCAGGGTCTCACGCTTCTGCCTCGGCACGATGATGTTCGGCGGCAAGACGGACAAGGATGAATCGATCCGCATCACCCGCGCCGCGATCGACGCAGGCGTCAATTTCATCGATACCTCCGACGTCTATACCGGCACGGTGTGCGAATCGATCGTCGGCGACGCGCTGGAAGGCGTGCGCGACAAGGTCGTGCTGGCGAGCAAGGTCGGCATGAAAGTGGGCGACGGCCCGAACGACTCGGGCGTCAGCCGGTATCACTACGTCCGCGCGGTCGAGGCGAGTTTGAAGCGGCTGAAGACCGATCGCATTGACCTGTACTACATGCACTGGCCGGCACAGAAGATGAATCTGGACGAGGCGATGCGGGCGCTGGACGACATGGTGAGGGCCGGCAAGATCGTCTACCCCGCGTGCAGCAATTTTCCGGCATGGCTGGTGATGAAATCGCAGTGGATCGCGGATGTGAAGGGGTATTCGCCGATGGTGTGCGGGCAGTATCCGTACAACCTGATCGAGCGCGGGTTGGAGGTTGAGATTTTGCCGATGGCGCAGAATCTGAATTTCGGGATCACGATTTATCGCCCGATCGCGATCGGCGTCCTGACCGGACGCTACCTCGACGGCGTGCCGGACGGGACGCGCAGCGAGAACGACGAACGCATCGCCAAATGGATGGCGAAGTACGGCGACGGCGTGCGTAAGCTGGCGGAGTACGCCAAGGCTCAAGGTAAATCCACCACCGCCGCCGCCAACGCATGGGCGCTGGCGCACCCGGCGGTCACCAGTCTCATCGTCGGCGTGAGCAAACTTTCGCAACTCCACGACAATCTCAACGGCTTTGACTGGAAACTGACCCCCGAAGAACGCGGCGATATGAGCGCGTTCTTCGACACCGACATCAAGGAAGAAGCCGGCGGGGCGTTCCCGTCGTGGCGACGGCGATCGGATATCTTGTAGGGTCGGCCGTGCGAACCATTCTCATATCAGATCGCGAGAAACTGATATGATTATTCGATCCCGGTTCGCACGGCGAACGCTACAAAGGCGTCATTGCCCAGGCGGTTTCTGTTGCGTGGGGGGCGGGGGTGGTTGGTATTGGTAGCCCTGCATCGGCATGGGCTGGGCGTACCCGGGCGGGGCGTATGCGGGGGTTGGGAAGGTCGCAGGCATCGGTGCTGCTGCGGCGCGGACGGCTTCGATCAGCCACACCAGCGTCAGCACATGCAGGCCGATGTAAAGGATCGCCAGCACCACGCCGGCGATGTTCCCGGAGAGCAGACTACCCAGTAGATTGACGCCCCAGAGCAGCAGGATCAGCACCACGAAAATGATCGACCAGATCACAATCGCGCGACTCCGGCTCATCAGCAGCGCGATCCCTGTCAGCAGCGACACCGCCGCGTAGCCGCCGACCAGGCAGGCGAAGACGTACAGTAGCGTCCCAAAAGAGAAGCCGGCGTGTTCGAGTTCCTGCTTCATTCGCTGCACTTCAGCGTTGTTCTGCATCTCGGGCGCGTTGAGATACGCGTCCGGATTCCTGGCGATGTAAAGAAGGCCCGCGCACATCAAGCCTGCCAGCACGCCGAAGATGATCAGAACGATCCCCGCGCGCTTTCCGGCGGAACTCGGTCGGGGCGCGGGGTAGCCGTAGTTGGGCGGGTACGAAGGCGGGTAGCCGGGGGGTGGTGCGTAGGTCATGGGGCAAATGAGCAAGCCGCGACAATGCCCGCCGCGACCACCGCGGCGGTTTCGATGCGGAGGATCGTCGGTCCCAATGTCACGGGCGTCAAGCCGCGATCAAGCATCGATTTCTCCTCCTTCTCCGACCAGCCGCCTTCGGGACCGATCAGGAATATCGAATGTCGAATGTCGAGTGTCGTATGGATCGGCCGGGGACTGCCCGCGGTGGAGAGAAGCAGGCCTGCGCCGGGCTCGATCGATCGAAGTAGCGCATCGAGCGACAACAGCTCCGCGATCTCCATCACGCCCGGCCGCTTGCACTGCTTGGCGGATTCGTCGGCGATGCGTCGCCAACGGTCAAATTTCGATACGCCCTCCGGATGAACCACCGATCGCTCGGTGCGCAGCGGAATCCACCGGGTGACGCCGATTTCGCTCATTTTTTCGACCATCCAATCGGCGCGATCGCCTTTGGGCACCGCGCTTGCGATCACCAGCGTCCGAAGCCCGGCGGCCGGACGAATCGATTCGACGCGAACCGAAACCTGCGGCTCAATGGCGTCGATAACACCCTCGGCAGAGCGGCCGGCGCGGTCGAAAAGTTCGACGGTTTCACCCACCGTCAGCCGCAGGACCGACCGGGCGTGGTGCGACTGCTGCTCGTCCAGCGCGTTGATTCCGACCTTGATTTGTTCTGATAGCAGGCGGCGCATCGGCGTGATTGTGCGCCAGAACCGATTGGCGGAAAAGCGTTGAGGCGTTATCGTCCGGGATTGTGCACTGGCTCTTGTTCCCTCTCCCGCGTAATCGTGGGAGCGGGCTAGGGTGAGCGCCGGAGACTGCGACTTGCGTCGTGTCGTCGGAAGACCCCTCACCCCAACCCTCTCCCATGCGTACATGGGAGAGGGAGTAATCCAGCGAATCGTTTCGAGAGGATGTCGTTGTCTGAGGCCACCAAAGATCTGCCCGACCCGCTCGAAGACGCTTCGGCGACTGCGCCGGTGTCGCCGGACGACCTTGTCGCCAAGATGGCGGACGACGAGATCGACCGGCTGATCGCCGACGCTGAGAACGGCGCGCCGCTAGCGGCACCGCAGGCGGAAAACCCGCGGGACCTCATCGACGAGTTCGAGAAGCAGCTCCCGCAATCCGTTCCGAGCGACTTCGGTCTCCCGCCAGACGTCCCTGCCGCTTCAGAAACCGCTCCCACCGCCGACGCGAAGTCGGGCTCGGACGCGGAATTGCAGTCGCAGCTCGATTCGCTTTTCACGACGCTGGAGAACGAGTTACCGAATCTGGACGCGCCCCAGGCCGCTGAACCGGTCGCCGAAGCGCTGCCCGAACCGGCAGTTGAAGTGCCTTCCGCGGCGACCCTGCCGATGCCGCCGCCGGTGGACGTGCCCGCCGACATCGCCAACGACGATGGCCACGCCGTCGAGCCCGAACTCGACACGTCGCCCGACAAGTTACCCGACACTTTGCCCGACGCGGACGCCGCGCTGCGCTCCGACGTCAAAGCCCTCCTCGACGACGCCGTCCACCAGGCCCAGCCCGCGCAGGCACCCAAGCTCATCGTCGTCCCCCTGCGTCTCCTGAACGCCCCGTTCGCCAGCCTCTCCGACGAAAAACGCGACATCATCGGCCAGATCGCCATCGTCACGCTGGTCAACGCGCTGGCGATCATGCTGTACGTGATCATCTTCCGGCGTCCGTGAATGGCCGAAGTGTTACGGGATCCTCTGCTGATAATTCTGCGCGATCGGCATCCGACGACCCAAACCAAACGCGCGGCTCGTCACTTTCAATCCCGGCGCCATCTGCCTTCGCTTGTACTCGCTGCGGTCGATCAGTTTGGTGACGCGCAGCACGGTGGCGGGGTCGAAGCCTTCGCTGATGATCTGCTTGATGCTCTTGTCTTCCTCGATCAGCTTAAAGATGATCGCGTCGAGCACTTCATAAGGCGGGAGCGAGTCCTGGTCGGTCTGATTGGGGCGGAGTTCGGCGCTGGGGACTTTGTCGATGCTGCGGACGGGGATCACTTCACGGCCGGCGTGTTGGTTGATCCAGCGGGAAAGGTCCCACACGGTGGTTTTTGGGACGTCGGAGATGACCGCGAGCCCGCCGCACATGTCGCCGTAGAGGGTGCAGTAGCCGACGGCGACTTCACTCTTGTTGCCGGTCGTGAGCAGCAGCGAGCCGAACTTATTGCTGAACGACATCAGGATGTTGCCGCGGGTACGTGCCTGGACGTTTTCCTCGGTGAGGTCGGCGGCGCGACCTGCGAACGCGGGAGCGAGCATGGATTCGAATGCCGCGTGCGCGGGTTCGATCGGCACGACGTGAAACGCGATCCCCAGATTTTTCGCCAGCGCCCTGGCGTCGTCCAGCGAATGGTCGGACGAGAAACGGCTCGGCATTCCCACGCCGGTGACCTTGTCCTTGCCCAGCGCCGCGACCGCCAGCGCGCAAACCAGCGCCGAATCGATGCCGCCCGACAGGCCGAGGACGGCGGTCTTGAAGCCGCACTTGCGGCAGTAGTCGCGCAGGCCAAGGACCAGTGCGTCGTAGATCGATTCGAGGCCCGTGGAGTGCGTATCGCGGCCTCGCGAGATGCGGGTGGGGGGCGTGGTGCTATCGCCGAGATCAACGACGATCAGATCCTCTTCAAAATCCTTCGCCTGGGCAATCACCTTG
>JBBQQZ010000089.1:0-11457 GCA_038215325.1 Tepidisphaerales bacterium
TGCTGGTCGCGATTGCGGTCACGATCGTTGTCTTCATGCCGCCGATACGACGTGTCCGGTCGATTGCGGTTGTAGCGGTAGTTGGAGTGGCCGTGGTCGTAGTAGTACCGACCGCTGGGGTAGTACGCGCCGTTGTAGTACGCGCCGTTGTGGTCGTACGAACCGACCGCGACATCGCGCCGTGCATCCTCGTAATACCACTGCGAATCCGCATACGCCCCGCCACCGTTGTCGTAATACGGTTCCGGCGGCCGGTCGTAGGTGTATGCGTCGTCGCTGGCACATCCGACCAACGGCAGGAGCAAGAAGATGGCGACGAAGCGTTGCATCTACTTGATCGTAGACACGTTACGGGTGCGGTGGTTGGTGAATTCGCCTTCAGACCGTCGTCAAACCGAGCAAACCAATGTCCCACTTCGGATTCTGTCGAAGAAACCGCACGGGGTTGTTGTGAAAGACATCGATCAGTTCTTGCTCCGTGTGCCCGCGGCGTCGGTATTCCATCGCACAGTCATAAAGCGTGCTCGGACTGCTCGGCCCCCAATCCGCAGACGAGTTGACCAGCAGCCTGTCGATCCCGTACCGCTCCAGCATGTCCACCGCGCGGGAGGTACTCATCTTGGTGGTGGGATAGAGCGTCATCCCCGCCCAGTAGCCCGCATCGAGGACGGCCTTGATCGTGTGCTCTTCGACGTGGTCGATCCAGACGCGCGCCGGATCGGCGCGCAGCTCACGCAGCAGGTCCAAGGTCAGTTTTGTTCCCTTGAGCTTGTCACGCAGGTGCGGCGTGTGGATCAGGACCAGTTGGTTGCGGCGGATCGCCAACTCCATCTGCTCGCGGAAAACCTTCAGCTCGTTGGCGGAATTCTTGTTGAGCCCGATCTCGCCAATCCCAAGCACGGTCGGCCGATCGAGGAAGGCGGGCATCGAGGCGATCACTTCGCGTGCCAGCGAAACGTTCTCCGCCTCCTTCGGGTTGACCGCGATCCAGCAAAAATGCCGGATGCCGTACTGCGCCGCGCGGGTGGGCTCGAACTCGCTGATCTGGCGAAAGTAATCGAGGAATGTCTGCGGATGATGCCGGTCAAAACCGGCCCAGAACGACGGCTCGGCGACCGCGACCACGCCGGCGTGCGCCATGCGTTCGTAGTCTTCAGTCGTCCGAGAGATGCCGTGGTAGTGCGGTTGGATGTAGTACATAAAACGTCTCCGCCGTGCGAGTGACGGCATTGCGGTTCAGCCAATCGGATCAGACATCAGGTGAAGGATACGTTCGGCGCGATCGGGACCGGCGCCCGGATCGGCCAGGATTGCGATGGCTTGGCGCAACAGCCGGAGGCGTTCGTCGGCGGCGCAGGCAGCATCGGATGATGGCAGCCGATCCATGATCGCCGCGACTTCCAGCAGCGCGCAGCGGCAATCGAGAAAGTACCGGTCCATCACGTTAGTCTCGGTCAGCATCGGCTACCTCGCTTCGAAAACCCATTGCGTCCCGACAGAGCAGTCGGCGATTTGATCTGGAAATGCCGTCCACAGCGCCGCCGTCGCGCGCGGGCCGGTGCAGTGGGCGGGCGCGATCATCTGGATTTTCATTTCCCGCAGACTGTCGATCGTTCGCGTGAGGCGGTGCTGCGACGCGTTGACCAGGTGTGCCCCGCCGACGACAGCCCGGATCGGCCGCTGCGTGAGGGTGCGGACATAGTCGAGTGTGTTCACCATCCCCGCGTGGGCGCATCCGAGTACCACCACCACACCGTCATCGGTATCCGCATAGAGCGCCTGGTCGTCCAGGATCGGATCGCGATCGCGACACGCGGCGTCGAGGAAGAAATCGCCGCCGGTGTCTTCAAAATCGGTGTGACGCGGGATTTCCCCGGTGGCGAAAAGACCTGGCGCGATTTCGGTCGGCTGCGTAGTCCAGATAATTCGTTGCGGCTGCTGGCGAAGCGCTTGCTGCGTCTCAATCGCAAGCCCAATCTCGCGGGCCTGCCCGCTGCGGCCGGAATAGCGCGAGACCATCGCCTGCGGGTGCAGGAACAGCTGTGCGTGGCGGTTTACTTCCAGGCTCTGCATAAGTCCGCCGGTGTGGTCGTAGTGTCCGTGACTGAGCGCGATCGCGTCTGCGGCGGCGAGGTCGATCTGCAATCGCGCGGCGTTGCCGCGAAGCGTCAGTCCCTGGCCGGTATCAAACAGAACACGCGACGCGCCCGTCTCGATCCAGAACGCCAGCCCGTGCTCGCCCAGCAGTCCGGCGCGACGCGCTGTATTCTCGACCAGAACAGTGACGCGCAGGTCGTGGATCATGCCGCACCCACTCTCGTACCGACGATGTCGGATCTCGGAAGCATGAACGCCGCCCGCGCGGTTGCGCAGGTTTTCCCAGCCTGCACCAGCCGAGCCTGCAACCGAAAGACAGGCGGGCCTTCCTCGGTGATCCAGGACCGCAGTTCCGCCGGCGCGCCCAGTCGAACGGGCTCGCGAAACCGGATCGTCAGCTCCGCCGTCACTGCGGCGTGTCCGTGAAGGAAAAGGCAGTTGGTCATCGCCCCGTCCAACAGCGCCGAGATGATCCCGCCGTGCAGCATGCCGGGATAGCCTTCGTAGCCGGCGTCGCACGCGAACGAACCGACCGCCTCGGCGCCGTTAAGCGTCATCGTCAGCTTCAATCCGTGCGTGCAGGTCGGACTGCACACCACGCAGGTCGGATGCCGCGCGGCGCGGAGATCAGTGGTGGTGTTCGTGTTCATGAGCGTCAGTGCATCCGTCGTGATGGTCGTGCTGGCAAGGTTGCGGATTGGCGGACAGCTCGCCTTTCATCCAGGCGACGACCGCCTCCTCCGGCGGCTGAGGCGACGCGCCGGCGACGACACCGATGTGGTGATGCGCCAGAATCGTCAATGCCCGCTCACCGATCCCGCCGGTGATGACCAACTCCGCGCCCTGTGCCTTGATCCACATCGGCAGCACCCCCGGCTTGTGCGGCGGCGCGGGGAGATCCTGCCTGGCGATCACCGTATGGGTTGCAGGATCGACATTGAACAGAGCGACAAACGTCGAGCCACCAAAATGGCCGGACAAGACACCATCACGCAGCGGGATAGCGATTCTCATTGGATCTCTTTTCAGCCAAAGTAAGCACCTCTCGGGCAGCACCCCACACGTCGGATGCCTGCAATCAAGATGCATATGCTACTCTTTTGCGAACGCAACCGCGTACGCGGAGACGTCGGCATATTGTCGCACATCGACGGTCGATGAATTCCAATATAACGACCTAATTGGCTTGATCCGCCGCTGCACGACCGTTACACTCCGAGGGTCTGAACGTAAGCTGACTCACTTTTCTGGGGAATGAACCATGTCGAACCGTCTGATCTCGGTCCTTTGCTTACCCCTTGGCGAGAAAGCGATCTATGCGTACGCGCTGCTGGGTGCGGTGGGTTCGGGGTTGCTGCTCACGCACAGTTACCACGAAACCGGCTGGCTGACGATCGCCGGCGCGTGCCTCGTTGTGCCGATCCTGATCTGGATTTTGGTGGCAGCGTTGGTGGTCGCACCGATGATGCTCAAGACGCGGTTCGCAAAAAAGCGGCCTCGCAAACAGCCTCACACTCTGCCTCGCAATCAGGCTTAAAATCAGAATGAGTCGAGCGAAGCCGAGCCGACAGGCTGACCCGGATTGCGAACGCCCTCAGACCCCCGCATCCGCGCGGTGCGCCGCAGTGGACTTGCCTGCGGACATCTGGAGCGCGTTGTCGGCGTCGGTGGTGTTGTCGATCACCTGGATCGTGTCCTCGCCTTCCCCGGGCTTGGCGGGCGCGGTGCGGAAACGGATTTCGGGCAACCGGATGACCGCCTGCCTTAGCGCCTGATCCCAACGCGTACGCATTTTCACAAGCGCGACATCGTCGTGCGTAAAACGTCTGTGCCGACGGATATCCAGTTCATCGACGCTGTACGCCATCAGGTCGATCGGCGGGCCGACGGTCACGTTGCTCTTCATTGTGCTGTCGAGGCTGAGGATCGCGTACTTGGTCGCCTCTTCGAGCGTCGTCTTATCGAACCGAATCCCGCGATCGAGGATCGGCCGGCCGTACTTGGTCTCGCCGATCTGGAGGAACGGGCTCTCTTCGCTCGCCTGAAGCGGGTTTCCCTGCGGATAGATCATGAACAACTGAGGCGGTTCCCCCTTCACCTGCCCGCCGAGGATGATGTTGACGTTGAACGTGTACTCGTCGCGCTCCAGTGCCGCGCGATCCATGTCCGCCACTTGGCGCACGGCTTTGCCGACGATCCGCGCCGCGTCATACATCGTCGCCGCGCCGGCGAGCCCCTGGTTGCGGCCGTAATCGCGCTTCAGCAGCGTCAGGATCGATTGCGAACACGACAGCGATCCGCTGGTCAGCAGCACAAACACGTGCTCGCCCGGCTGGGTAAACGTGTGCATCTTGCGCGTGATGTTGACCTGGTCATTTCCCGCGTTCGTGCGCGAGTCCGATGCCATGACGAGGCCGTACTTGGTGATGATGCCGAGGCAGTAAGTCATTGGGATATCAGTAATAGGTAATTAGGGGCGAGGGGCAAGGGGCAAGCGAAAGAAGCTTCTTGCCCCATGCCCCTGATTACTTGCCCCTGTCACTGCTGTTGCTGCTGCTGCATCAGCGCCGTTTTTTCCTGCTGCTGTTGCTGTGCGTGTTCCTGGTGGTGGCCTTCGACGCGGCGCATGGGGATCGGGCCGAACATCGGGGCGTTGACGACGAGAGGCGCGATTTTTTCCGGGAACAGGTCGCTGGGGATCGTGCGAAGCGGTTCGGTTTTCACTGTGACGCCGATCGATTCCTTCGCCGGGCCGCGATACAGGCCCTTGTTGGGCGGGACGTCGCGGTAGTCGCGCCCCACCGCCACCTTCACGAAATTTTCGCCGGCGATGCAACTGTTGGTCGGGTCAAAACCGATCCACCCGTACGACGGGAAGAACAATTCCGCCCACGCGTGCGTCTGCGTGTAGCCGCGGAAGCGTTCGCGGTCGGTGTCGTCGGGGTGCAGCAATCCGCTGACGTAGCGGGCCGGGATCTTCAGGTGCCGCGCCATCGCGATGAACAGATGCGTAAAGTCCTGGCAGACGCCTTTGCGGTGTTCCAGCACTTCGGTCACGAGGCTGGCGCTGTTGGTGATGCCTTTCTCGTACTCGAACTGCATGTTGATCAGCCGGATCATGCGCTGCCCGATCTCGCCGATGCGAATCCCCGGGCGCACGCCCAGTTCCGACACCAGCGCCGCCAACGCCGAAGAATCGACCACCGGGCCACTGAACTGCATAAAATCCCACTGGCGATAATCGTCGGTTTCCTTCATGGGCCAGGTATCGGGCAGGCCCTCGGGCATGACCGTCATCCGCTCGGTCTCCAGCACGCTGGTCGCGACGATCTTGATCTTCTGGTGAACCTGATTGACGGTAAACGTGTGGACGGTGTTGCCCAGCCAATCAAAATAGCTGTTGACGGTGGAGTACGGCGCCAGCTTCAGCTCAAAACTCAGCCGGTGCTGCTGCGACTCCTGCCGCGGAAACATCCGAAGCTCCACCACCGACTCCGGAATCGGTTCGGTGTACGCCAGCTCGGTTTCATGGGTAATTTTCAGAAGCATTTTGCCTCCGATGGGGTTGAATGGGACACACATCGCACAGATAAAGCAGGATCGGCCACAGCGATGCACAGACGCGGAGAAGGGCGGATTCGAAGCGCATTCCCCGTCATTCGATTCACCCTTCTGGCGAATTTTAGATGTTTATCCGTGTTCATCCGCGTCATCTGTGTCATCCGTGGCCCATTCGAAACTTCAATAAAGAAAATACGCCTTCTGAAGCGCCACCGAACCTTCGTTCGTAATCTTCTCAATCTTAGCCAAATAGCTCGTGAGCCCTTCGTCAAGAATTTCTTCCGCCGACGCGTATTCGAGCTGCGCGCCCAGCCGCCCGATAATGCGTTCCGGCTGCGACGGAACGTGGTGCCCATTGCTGATGCGGACGCCGGCGATCGCCTGATGCAGTTGCTCGACGCAAAACCGGATCGAACGCGGAAAATCCGACTGAAGGATCAGGAACTCCGCGATCCGCGACGCATCCAGGTCCGCCATATGCTGGCGGCGATAGGCTTCGAGCGAGCAGCAGCTTCGCAGCACGCCCATCAAGTGGATATTGCGGATCGGCTGATCAAGCTGAGCGCCCATCTGGCTGAGCACATCGAACCGCGCCTCGATCACGCGGGCGGTCACGTCGATGCGTTCAAGGTACTTGGCGATGCGTGTGAAATGCCACCGCTGGTCGTGCGCCAACGTGCCGTCGGTCAGGCCCTGAAACAGCATCGAGCCGTTCATGATCTGGAAGAAAAACTCGTCCGGCGACTCCTCAAACCGAGCCTGCGCCTCGTCGCTGGTGACGGCCCAGTAAATGCCGTTCAGACACTCCCACATCTCCGACGTGATGCTCTCGCGAATCGCGCGGGCGTTCTCCCGCGCCTTGGCGATGCAGCTCACGATCGAACTGGGATTGGACTGATCGAACGTCATATAGCGCGCGATGCGCCCGGAGATCGGGCCTTCGCCTTCGGGTTCGCCGCCGGGCAGGCGCATGGTGCTGAGGATCGTCAGCCACATCTGGTGTTCGAGCACCGGCGTCAGATCGCCGACGTCGGTCAGCAGCATGAGGTGGACGCGCAAAAGCCGTGCGACGTGCTCGGCCCGCTCGACGTAGCGGCCCATCCAGAAGATGCTGTCGGCGTCGCGCGCCAGCATCGGGCGGGCGTCGCCTTTGACGTGGTTGTGTACGAGCCGCGTGTCGATCATCGCCGTCATGACGGTTCCTCGTCTTCCAGCACCCACGTGTCTTTCGACCCGCCGCCCTGCGAACTGTTGACGACCAAACTGCCCCGGCGAAGCGCCACCCGGGTAAGCCCGCCCGGCATGACCACCACTTTCTCGCCATACAAAATATAAGGTCGCAGATCGACGCGACGGCCTTCAAAAGCCGGCTGGCCGTCGCCGGAAACCACGTTCACCCCGTCGCAGAAGCTCGGGTGCTGCGACAATTCCACCACCGGCTGGGCGATGAAATCACGCGGCTCTTTCAGGATCTTGTCGCGAAACTCATCCTGCTCCGCCTTGGTCGACTGGTGTCCCATCAGCATGCCGTACCCGCCGGATTCGTTGGTCGATTTGACGACCAGCTTGTCGAGGTTTTCCAGCACGTATTTCAGTTCGTTCGGGCGAGCACAGATGTACGTGGGCACGTTTTCCAGGATCGGTTCCTGACCGAGGTAAAACTTGATCATCGCCGGGACGAACGGGTAAATCGCCTTGTCGTCCGCCACCCCCGTACCGACCGCGTTCACCAGCGCCACGTTGCCCACGCGATACGCATTCATCAGCCCCGCCACGCCCAGGATGCTGTCATTCCGGAAACACAGCGGATCAAGGAAATCATCGTCCAGCCGGCGATAAATCACATCCACGCGCCTCAGCCCTGCGGTCGTCCGCATGTAGACGAAGCCGTTGTCGACCACCAGATCCTGCCCCTCCACCAAGTCCACACCCAACTGCCGCGCCAGGAACGTGTGCTCGAAGTACGCGGAATTGTAGATGCCCGGCGTCAAAATCACGCACGTCGGATCGATCGCATGCGCCGGCGCGACGTACCGCATCGTCTGGAGCAGGTTGTACGGATAATCCTCGATCGCCCGCACGCGGTACTGGTTAAACACCGCCGGGAACACGCGCTTCATCACCTGCCGGTTTTCAAGCACATACGACACGCCCGAGGGCGTTCTGCCGTTGTCTTCCAGCACGTAATACTTGCCGTCATTCCCCCGAACCAGGTCCGTGCCGCAGATGTGGATGTACACATTCTTCGGCACATGAACCCCGAACATCTCCCTGCGGAACATCTTCGCGCCGTAGATCAGTTCCGGCTCGATGATCTTCTCACGCAGAATCCGCTGTTCGTGGTAAATGTCTTGGCAGAACAGGTTTAACGCCGTTATCCGCTGCACCAGTCCGCGTTCGAGCAGCTCCCATTCGTCGTGGGGAATGATGCGCGGGACCAGGTCGAACGGGAAGATTTTCTCGACCCCCCGCTTGTCGGCATACACCGTGAACGTGATGCCCTGATTGCGGAACAGAACGTCCGCCATCCGGCGTCGACGCTCGTATGCGTCTCCGTCCATGTCCATCAACCGCTGTGCGATCGGCGCATAATGCCGACGTGGCTTGCCCGGCTCGATGAACATCTCATCAAACAGGTTGCCGACTTGGTATTTGTCAAACATTCGTTGGTTTCAACAGACGCAGAGCGGGTTCGTCAGGAACATAGCAGACCGCCCCCGAAAGGTAAACCAGCAACTTGCTCCACGCAACGCGCCCCGCGCGACGGCTGAGTCTCCGGACCCTCCCGATCGAAACCTGCCATGCAGTAACGCGTTGGGGTCTCTGTTCCATATCGCGATTTTACGGTGCCCCAAATGTAGCATGCTACATTCAGTGTAACACCCCCTTCGCACGCTTCGATCCACCTAACCCCATACCCGGCCATTCGTTGGGCGCCGACGCACCCGCGGCCAAGCAACAGCGCACTTTCGCGGGTGCTACATTTGTCACATACCCTCAATCCCCCACCATTCCGGCCGGGATTGATCAAGTTGCCAAAGAACCCGACGCCCCATCGCGTCCCCCGCGTAGCCGCAGGCTTGCCTGCGCATTCAACAGGCGAGCAAGCTCGCCGGCTAAACGGAATACCTTCCCCCAATTCATATCACGCCCACTCGCAAAAGTCCGCCACAAAATCGCCCGCCCACGCCTCTGGCGAACGCGCCAAGCAAACCGGCACCCTCTTTAGCCTGCGCATCCAGTCCCACCCCCAAGTGTCGCTTCGCGCCTTCGCAGCCCCCTGCCTTTCCCGCCTCGAAAAATCGGTCAATTCTCATATCAGCGCCTGCAAAAAGCGATATGATGACGCCACCCAAGCCCACCACCCGGCCGGGTGTGGGAGAACGAATAAGTTCAGGTTCCGTTCAGTCCGCGCGATTAAATCGAGAACCGACCCTTTTTCGGCGTCGATAAACTCATTGGTGATCGGTTGTTAGAAAGGACCCTCGTATGCACACAAAATACAGTGCCCCGATCCGTGCGTTCACGCTCGTTGAACTGCTTGTCGTCATTGGCATTATTGCAATCCTGATTTCGATCCTGCTGCCGGTACTGGGAAAGGTGAGGGAATCGTCTCGACTGACCAAGTGCCTGAGCAATATCCGTCAGATTAACACATCGTTGATGCTCTATTTGAACGACAGCAGGGGTCGGCTGCCGGACGCGGAATACTCAAACGGGGGCAGCAGTCCGCTTTCGCCTGCGTATTTGAACGCGGCACCGGGAACAACGGTAAACGTCACCGATGGTGGAGGGCGGGCCCTGTCGAAAGGCGTCCTGCCGACCGTTGGTGAATCGCTCGAGCGCTACGGTGCGAATAACGACGATAAATGGACATGTCCCAGCGGTTCGTCATCAGAGAGTGGTGGACGAAGTGAACCATACGAAATCCAGGGAAACGGATGGCGCGGTTACACCAGCACGGACTACTGGCGACCGAATTATTTCTACATGTCGACCAAGGGATACGCTAATTGGTACGACTTTGGCGGCACCGGTCCGACCGGCGATCCGACCGGATGGCGTGGTGGCGACTGGGCGGTTCGGAGTATCGCCGGGCTCAACGCGTCGTCGCTTCGAACGATCACGGACCAGAAGTCGTCGCAGATCGTCACGTTTCTCGAATACAAGAGCTACTTCCATAGCCGAGGTAGCAAGGACATATACGACACGCTCAGGCCCGAACGCGGAAGCTACCGGGCCAACTACGCCTACCTCGACGGGCACGCCGAAACGCGGACATACGGGAATCTGGACGAGTACATCGCAAACCTTCACGAGCCGGTCCGCCAGTCTCCGGGCGGAACCAACTGGTCAACAGTCTACGCAGGGCTGTATCGCGCTTACGCGCTGCGATACCCTTGATCCCCATCCCCGAATGCATTGTGAGGTATGAATGGATTTTATCTATTGGGTCGTATCACGAGATTGCAATCAAACATGCCCGCACTGCTACAACGATTCGGAACCGGGCGCGCCGGGGCTGTCATTTTCAGAAGTCGAGCAGGTTGTTGCAAATCTGCCAGATATCTCTGAAGCGCCGGTCGACCATGTGATGCTCTCAGGCGGCGAAGTGCTGGTCTGGCCGGAACTGTTGCTGTTTACACTCGAGCGACTTTACGCCAAGTACGGCGGCCGCACGGAATTGACGGTTCAGACGAACGGCGACCTTCTCGATGAGCCGATGCTGCACCGCCTGCTCGACCACCACGTCACACGGATCGACGTCTCTAGCCAAGATGCATATCACAAGTCGATCTCGCGTAAGCGTCGACCGGAACTTGAGTCGATGTTCGCAGCGAACGGCATTGAGGTAGTTAAAGATATGCCCGGCTGGCTGCCCGCCAGCGAACGGAAACTCACGGCGGCCTTCTGGGGTGCGACCGAGGACGCGTGGATCGGCCCGCTTTGGCCCCGCGGGCGGGGCATGCGCAATGGGCTCAGTCGCGCGACCTCGGCCGACAAATTCTGCGCGCTCTGGTCAGGCGGACGAAGGTTCCTCGACTATAATGCGCCGCGCGGGCACGGTAACGAAGTCAGCATTCAACTCGCCGACCTCTACCCCTGTTGCCAGATGACCTGCCGTCCGCTGGGCGACCTGCGTGAGCAGCGGCTGATCGACATTCTCGACCGCTGCGCCCTTGAGCCTGTGTTCCAGGCGATCAACGCCGGCGAGCCCGAGCGAATGGGTGAATCGCTCGGTCTGTCTCACGCGTACGGACTTCAGCGATCCGAAGCGTTGGGCAATCATTGCCTCTGGTGTGACGAGTTTTTCGAGAAACATGCGCCGCACCTGCTCCACCAGACCCCGACCGTCACCACGCGGGGGCTTGTCGACGTCACCATCGCCCTCAAGCCGCGCGGCCCCCGTATCTCCAAAGACTCGGCCGACGTTCGCGACAGGGTGGTTGCTGAATGACCACCGCCGCCATCCCAGTCCACTCCGCCGCAGCAACCCCCACCCCCTTGCGCACGGACCTGCGGAAGGTGACGTTCGCGTGGCTGTTCGGGTCCGTTTTCTTTGCGACGCTCGGCAGTGTGGTGATGGTGAGATTTGCCAACCTGCTGGAACTGGGCAATTTCGGATTCGCAGTGCTCTCGGCATTGCCCCATATCGCGACGCTGCTTTCGCTTCCGTCAAGCGTGCTGATCGACCGCACGGGGCTGGTCAAGCTCATTTTCATGGTCGCGATCTATTCGCAGCGATTGGCGTTTCTGCTCATGGCCGTCCTGCCGGTGGTGTTGATCACCGGCGGGTAT